>JBDKIJ010000262.1:0-4088 GCA_039797155.1 Gemmatimonadota bacterium
TTGTAGATCGACCAGAGATGCTTCGGACGTCCCGTGACCTCGACGTCGGCGATCCCCGCATCGGCGAGCCGCTTCATCAACGGCTCCTGCAGCTGCGCGATGAGGGACTCGCGCTCTCCCCGCTTCGCTGCCACCAGCTTGGCGAGCGTCTTGTACGCCTCCGGCTCGAGATGCTTGAAGGCAAGGTCTTCCAGCTCCCACCGCACCTTCGCCATACCGAAGCGATGGGCCAGCGGCGCGTACAGATCTCGGGTCTCCTGGGCAATCCGTCGCCGCTTTTCCGGCGCCAGCCAATCCAGCGTGCGCATGTTGTGCAGGCGATCGGCCAGCTTGATCAGGATGACGCGTGCATCCTTGGCGATCGATAGCAGCAGCTTGCGGTAGTTCTCGACCTGCCGCTCCTCCCGAGAGGACATCGGAAGGTTGGCGATCTTCGTCAGGCCGTCGACGATCTCGGCGATTTCCTTGCCGAATTCCCGACCGACATCCTCCACGGTGATGTCCGTGTCTTCCACGATATCGTGCAGGAGGCCGCTCGCCACCGTGGTGGTATCGAGATGGAGATCCGCCAGAATGCGTGCCACCTCGACACAGTGCGACACATACGGTTCACCCGAATGGCGCACCTGCCCGGCGTGCGCCACCTCGGAAAACCGGTAGGCGCGCACGAGCACGTCATGATCGAGCCGATCGTAAGCACCGTCAGTGCCCGGCCCGAATCCCGGAATCATGTCGTGCAACGCCACCGTGGTCACAACAGCCCAGCCTCCGAAAAACTGACGTATCGCCCCCGCCCCACAATCACATGATCGTGTACCGGAATATCTAGCAGACGCCCCGCTGCCACCAACTGTTCCGTTACAACCCGGTCCTCCGCACTGGGGGTCGGATCACCACTTGGATGATTGTGCACCAGAATGACCGCCGCCGCCCGCTCGGCAATAGCCTCGCGGAACACCTCGCGCGGATGCACCAGCGAAGCGTTCAGTAGGCCGCGGGTCACCAGCACGTCGCGTTCGAGCCGGTGCTGGGCATCCAGAATGGCCACATGAAACTCCTCCACCGGGGCGTCCTGCAGGCGTGGCGCAAACGCCGCCACCACATCACGCGGGCCTCGGAGTGGTACGCCAGCGCCACGCGCCTCTGCGGCGGACCGGCGCCCCAGCTCGAGTGCGGCCTGCACCGCACTGGCACGGGCCCACCCAATCCCCGCGACCCGCGTCAACGATGCCACCGGCGTTCCGGCCAATCGTCCCAGCGACCCGCTACAGGAATCGAACAGGGCGTGTGCACACGCCAGCGCCGACTGCCCCTGTTGCCCCGATCCCAACACGGCCGCCAACAATTCGGGGGTGCTGAGTGCCTGTGCGCCCAATGATCGCAAGCGCTCTCGGGGCCGATCGGCTGAGGGGAGTTCTCTGATCTTCATGGCAGATCGGTCGTGTTGGCGAGACGGCTGGGCTGGCATGGCTTGGGGGAGGAATCATCGAGATGGATGAAGCGTCCAGCATGCAGATCCGCCCTCATTCGGCCGCTACCCCAACCCCGCATACGGTGCCATTCGAATGCGACCACACCGATCAGAGCCATTCTTGAAACGCACGAAGGCGACCATTCGGTCGCCTTCGCAGTCCCTGTTCGCCACATCATGCCAGCCAGCGCGTCTACTTCCCGCCAGGCGGACGTGGTTTGGCAGTCCGACCGGTACTCCCCGATCCGGACCCGCTGCTACCACTGCTCCCCGTGCTGCCACTCCCTGACGAGCCGCTGCTGCTTCCACCGCTTCGAGCCGACGGGGAGGTGTTGTTGGAGGGACGCGGTGAGGCGGTCCGCGTGTAGCCTCCACCGTTCACGGCGCGCCCACGATCGGTTGACTCGTCGCTGCCGGACGGGCGGTTGACAATCACGATAGGCTGGCGCCCCCAGTACATGCCGCCACCGTATCCGTACGGATATCCATAAGCGGCACCATATCGGCTATACGGGTTCCCATAACGGTAGCCCCACGGGTCCCACGGATCCCATGGGCCATAGCCGAATCGCCAGCCGAGCCCCCAAGCCCCCAGACCTCCCGGGCCGTAGCAGAAGTCATCGTACACGCTACAACGGTTCATTCGGCGCGGACGATCGTTGGGCACGTCAGCCATCCACGCTTCATCAGCCCCCCCGCGTGTGAACTCAGCATCGGCACGCAGCGAGAAGGCCTCCGGATGCGACGTCGCAACGATCACGTCGATAACGCGCGCCGGCACCCCTTGATCAGCCAATTTCACCAGTGTTTTGCCGTCCACGGTGAATCGTTGATCAAGTTCCGCGACCCACGCCTCCATGAGACTTGCGGGGAGACGCTTCGACAAATCCACGAGCTCGCCGAGCGAGACGGGCGCGCCGACGGCCAGCCGCAACGTGCGCGACGAACGGTCGTCACCAAGGGAGACGCCCACCGGAGTCTCGGTATCCCCATCATAGCGGAAGCGTGCGGCGGTGGTGGCACTCTTTCCCGCCACTTCCATGTGCTGCATCTGGAGCCATTCGCCAGATGGTGTGATCGTCATCAGCCCCGTTTCGGACCGGCGCACGCCACGTGCGCACGTCATGTCGGCACGAAGGATCAGGCGCGTCTCGTCGGTGGTCCATTCGGCGGTCTCCGTGCCTTGGCATTCGTCGATCTGCCGATTGCGCGGTGTGCCAGGACGCGGAAGCGCGGAGCGCGAGAGCAACGAATCACCCGCGTACAACGCCATGTCGACGGATCCGGCCACGGCCTTTGAGGGCGTGACACAGGCCCGCGTGGGTTGAGCGAGCCCGCCCTCCCCAGCGCCATCCCCGCCACCGATGGTGCGCCAGCACCCGACCCATGGCTGATACCGCGGATCGACGGCCGCCGTCTGGGCCTGTGCAGAGCCCGCGACGAACAGCAGACTGGTACCGAGCACGGCCGTCCAGCACATCCTTGTCATCGTGGTCATCGTGGACCCCTCAGTATCGGAACGTGAAGCCAGCGGTCACCCCAACCCCTGCCAAGGACATGCGTCGGAATCCTTCGAAATCCCGCCCCAACGAGGCCTGTCCCTGATCGTACCGCACCTCGGTGTTCAACGCGACGTTCGGATTGAGATTCCACTGCGCCCCTCCGGCTAGGTACGTCGCCGAGGTCCATCCCGACGAGCTCAAGGAGGTGTTGAACACATCATTGGTCTTGAAGTCGACGAAATCGCCATCCTGCGCGAAACGATAGTTCACAACGCCGGCTCCCGCTGCGACGTACGGCGTAAACGGCGCGGGGACCCACGCATACCGACTAACTGAGCGCCCACTGGGCAGCAGGTTATATCGGACGCCCATCGTCAGCGGGGTACGCCGGAGCGCGGTTGTTTGCTCGATCGGCAAATCGCTATTGTCGACGAAATCCCGATACTCGGAGTTGATCCGGCGGGCACTAGTGGCAGCGCTGGCGACGATTTCAACGCGATTCGACAGCGCGAACGCCACATCGGCGGCCACTGCGGCACCCAAATAGTCCCGACGATCGACCGTCAATTGTTTCGAAACGAATCGAAAGATATCGCCGGATGCGCTGGGCTGAGCAGCTCCGCCGCGGATGGAAATCGTCGCGGTGGGGCGCTGGAAGAGGAATCCCTTTCCTCCGCGTGGCTGAGCCGACAATGGCTCGGTGATCGCAGCAGTGACGATCGCGAGACGCATCGCCTGTCGGGCGACAAGACGGTACGACGCTACATGCGTGGCCATGGAAGCTCGTCTGTTGGATTCACGGGAATATACTCCGCTGGTCCATTGGAGATCCGCGCACCGGATATGGCGTCGCGGCTCGTGAACTCAAGTGGGTAGAAAAACAGAACCGCCCCGGCTTCCAATGAAGGAAACCGGGGCGCTGCAACGGGTGCCGGCGACGGCCTACTCTCCCGCGAGCTCTCGCCCGGAGTACCATCGGCGCTATCAGGCTTACCGACCGTGTTCGGGATGGGAACGGGTGTGGCCCTGACGCTCTAGTCGCCAGCGAAGTGCAGTGACCTGCAGCGACGCCCACGCGGGACGTCGCGACACTTCGACAAACGGGGGGGTGATCA
>JBDKIJ010000263.1:0-4436 GCA_039797155.1 Gemmatimonadota bacterium
ACGGCCAACATCACGCCGAAGCCGCTGACGGTGGGTGGCAGCTTCACGGTGGCGAACAAAGTGCATGACGGCACGACGGCAGCGACGATCACGGCGAACAGCCTGACGCTCATTGGCGTGATCGGCAGCGATGTGGTCGCGCTGAGCGCGTCGGTCGCGACATTCGCGGATGCCACGATTGGCACGGCGAAGACGGTGTCGCTGACGAGCAGCACGCTGACCGGGGCGGCGGCCGGGAACTATGCGCTCTCGCTGACCGGTGCGCCGACGACGACCGCCAACATCACGGCTGCTGGCGGCACGGTGACCATCACCGGGAGCTTCACGGCAAACAACAAAGTGTACGACGGCACCACCACTGCGACCGGGAACACGGGCGCACTCACATTGGCTGGCGTATCCGGCGGCGATGACCTACGCATCGCGTCGGTGACCTTGGCCTTTCAGGAACCTGATGTTGGCACCGGAAAGCTCGTCAGTATCACGGGAGTGACACTGGCGGGAGCTGACGCCGCGCGCTACACGATCAGTTTGGCTGGGGCGCCAACCGCGCTCGCGAACATCACGCCCAAGGCGATCACGATTGGCGGTTCGTTCACGGCTGCGCACAAGGTATTCGACGGGTCGACAGTCGCCACGATCACCTCGAACACGTTGTCGCTGAATGGGACGATCCCGCGTGATGGCATCACGATCGGCAGTGTCACTGCGCAGTTTGCCGATGCGGGCGTCGGGACGGCAAAGCTCGTCTCGCTGTCGGCTCTCACACTCGCTGGCACAGGGGCAGGGAACTATACGGTCACCTTTCCGGGATCGCCCACAACGACGGCGAATATCACGACGGTGGGCGGGACGGTGACGATCGCGGGTACCTTCACTGCGAACGATAAGGAGTATGACGCCACGCGTAATGCCACTGGCGCGGCAGCCGGGCTGACGCTGGTGGGCGTGAGTGGGACGGACGATGTCCGCATCGGTGAGGTGACGTTTGCCTTCGGATCGGCCGCGGTTGGCACCGGCAAGGCCGTGTCCATTGCGGCGGTGACGCTAGTTGGCACGGACGCCGCGATGTATGCCGTCAATCTCGCCGGCGCACCAGCTGCCGCGGCCACTATTCGTCCGCGCACGGTCAACCTGACCGGCGCGCCCTCGGCGGAGGACAAGCTCTACGACGGCAACACGGATGCGGTGCTCTCCACCACCGGATTGGCGTTGACGGGTGTGATCGCCGGCGATGACGTGCGCATCGTTACCGCCCAGGGTCGCTTTACCGATCCGCTGGTTGGCAGTGGCAAGACGGTTCGTCTCCAAGGCGCCACCTTGGGCGGTACGGCAGCGTCGAACTATGTCCTGCAGATCGCGACGCCATTGGCGACGCGTGCCTCCATCCAGAGCCGGCCGCTGTTCCTGAGTGGCTCGTTCGAAGCGGAGCACAAGTTGCATGACGGGACGACGAAGGCCGTCATCCGTTCACATACGCTCGCATTGGGGTGGGTAGCCCCCACCGATAACATCCAGTTTGTCGGGTTCACCGCCGAGTTCGAGGACGCCAACGTCGGAAACGACAAGGTGGTCTACCTGCGGGGTGGCACCATCAGTGGGACGGGGGCGGCCAATTATCATCTCGGCGAACGCCTGACGCGTCCGACGGCAAACGCCAACATCCTCCCGACCACGCCGCCCTCGGCGCCACGCAAGGTCACCGGGACTATTGTCGATGGCCGGTTGCAGCTCACGTGGGAGCTACCGGCAGACGAGGGGTGCCGCGAGGTCACGGGGTATCTCGTCGAGTTGAGCACCGACGAGGGCGCCAGTTGGACCCGGCGAATGCTTGAGGGGAGAACCGCGCTGGCGACGGCACTGCAGGGACTCGAGCTGAACGTGCGGCATCGCGTCCGAGTTGCCTCCGTGAATGTCTGCGGAACCAGCGATTGGGCAGAGGTGGTGGGATCGTTGATTCCGGTGGCACCGATCGCGACTCCGTCGGGAATTCCTTCGCCAATCAATGGCGCCATCGGTGGGACCGCAGCGGGGACTACCGCTGGCCGCACGACGTTCAGCGTCGAGGCTGATTCTCTGCTCTCGGTTCTCTCGGGGAAGGCGACGCTGGCCCTGAAGGGAACCGACGAAAAGGGCGAGAGTCTGCCAGTCGACTCCACTGGGGTACTGCTCCTCGAGCAGGGGGGGCATGTACTCAGCTCGGGGTCTGGTTTCGCCCCGGGGACGGTAGCCACGTTGTATCTGTTCGGGGTTAATGGTGCGCCGTCGCTGTTGGCGACCGTACCCATCAAGGCCGACGGGACCTTTGATCTGCGCGGGTTGCTCGCGGCCGATCTGCCGCCCGCCCGATATGTCATTCAGGTCAACGGACGCGCCGCCGATCGGACGCTGCTGTCGATCTCCATGCTGGTCGAGGTGGCCGAGCCACCGGCTGAACTGGTCTTCACCTCGGTACCGAGCGTGAATGAGCCGACGGTCGGCGATACGATCACGCTCACCTTGACCGTCACCAATAGCACGGATGGCGCGGCCACAGATGTCGTGATTCCCCGCGCCTTCGACGAACGTGGTTTCAAGCTCGTACGTGCTCGTGCCGAGCAGGGCACATACGACGAAGCGAAGCGTGAATGGACCATCAGCCGGATCGGAGCCCACGCCCAGGCGCGTCTGGTGCTCACGGTCATCGTGCTGCACACCGATCTGAATGGGAGCGTGGGACGATGAGTACAACGATGCTTCGAAACTACGGGTGGCGTGTGGGCCTCGGTGCCGGGCTTGCGTTACTGACGGCGTGTGGCGCCGATCCGGTACGCCCCAACGACGGTGTTCCGACCCGGCTCAGCCTTGCGGTCGGATCCATTCAGCTGGCCAGCCTCGGTGATTCCGCCGTCGTTCGCCCGCAGGTCTATGACCAGCATGGTCTCGTTATGGCCGGTGTTCCGATGCAGTGGACGCTTTCGACCGACGGGGTGCTTGAGCCATTGGGCGATGGAAGTTTCCGCGCCGTCGGCAATGGTGACGTCACTATTCGCGCGACGGTCAATCTCGGACCGACAGGCGTCCGACCCGATGGTTACTGGGCGGACGCGCTCACGGCCACGGCCAAGGTGCGCGTGGAGCAGCGCGCGGTACGTCTGCAAGTGGCGCCGGTGGACACGGCATTCACGACCATCAATGCGCTCCGCCGGCTCATGGTCACGGTGTCGGATGCGCGGGGCAATCCCATTCGGCAGCTGACAGAGTCGGTGCAGTTCCGGACGACGGAGCCGGAAATTGTGAACGTGGATCCCACCGGAGGTGTCTGGTCACGCAAGCTCGGGGTCGCCCGTGTCTTCGCGAGCTACGGCGAACTCGGTGCGTCCGTGATGTTCACGGTCGATCCCCGACTCGCGCACACGGCGTGCATGGTGTACGCGAAGCGCCGGCGTGCGACACAGGACTGCGTGACCAACGGCTTCACCGTGCATGCGCGGACGGTACAGCCGTGAGTTCAGCGCGTAGGTGGTTGGTAGCCTTGATGACCGGGCTTACGCCGGCGGTCGTGCATGCGCAGAAGGTCAAACCGGATTCGGCACCGCAGCGCGGCGGTTCCGCCGTGCATCGCGCGTGGACCTCGCGCCTCGAGGTGGATGTAGCCGTTGGCGCGCTGTATGCCCGCGGGGAGAGCGAGTTTTTTGCCCTGGTGGATCGCGCGCTGACGCTTGGTGCCGAGGCGCTTCGGCCACGTGGCATGCGTGGCGCGATCCGGTATTGGGTCCGCGATCGGTGGGCGGTACGCTCGGGCTTTTCCCAGTTGGAGCGCGCGGTGAACTCCACAAGTCGTATCGCTCCGCAAGGTGAAACGGTCAGCCAGCAGACCACGTGGCAGCTCTCGTCGTGGGATATCCTTGGCGCCGAGTGGCGTGGGTATCGATGGACGGAGCGCGGCCAGACCGAGAAGGCGAGGCGCGAGGTCCGGGTGTTGCTCGGGGCGGGGGTGGGGACGGTGAGCTATCGCCTGCGGCAGGTTGGGCGCTTCGTCGATGCCTCGCGCGGCATCAGTTATGCGGACGATTTCCGATCGGGTGGCCGGGGGACCACGGGGTACATCGCGGCCGCGGCAGAGCTGGAACCTGCGTCTTGGGCGGCCCTCCGGTTGGAGTGGCGTGGGTCGCGAGGTACGGCGCCGATGAATGAGGACTTCGCCGGCTTCGATCGCCTCGATTTGGGCGGGCACCAGCTCAGTATCGGTGCCGTGCTACACCCCTTTGGGCATCGTGCTCAGTCTCGCTGATTGATGGCGTCGGCTCGGGACCTCTGATCGACGGCACCCGTCGCGCCGGCAATATGGGGGCTGGTATATTTCCCGCGGCCGGGTTGACGGGCCGATGGGGTGTAGCTCAATGGCAGAGCATCCGACTGTTAATCGGACGGTTGGTGGTTCGAGTCCACCCGCC
>JBDKIJ010000264.1:0-8658 GCA_039797155.1 Gemmatimonadota bacterium
CGAGTGACCATCATGAATACACGAGACGAGTTCGTTGCGGCGCTGGCTCATGAACTGCGGGGGCCGCTGGCTCCCTTGCGGAACAGCCTGGATATCGCCCGCTCACGGGAAATCGATGATCCGCTGGTCAGTAGCGCGCTGAACATTGCCGATCGTCAGGTGAACCGCATCATTCGTCTGGTCGATGATCTGCTGGATATCGGTCGGATCACGTCGGGCCAGTTGGCCGTGCAATGTGAGGCCGTCCACGTCGCCGATATCCTCGCACGCAGCATCGAATGTGTCCGGTCCCAAATGGACGAGCACCGGCATCACCTGCTGACCGACATACCCTCCGTGGCGCTGACGGTGTATGGGGATGCCGATCGGCTGGTGCAGGTGTTCTCGAACCTGCTGACGAATGCGGTCAAGTACACCCCGGACGAAGGGCACGTCGTAGTGGCCCTCTCGGACGAGGCGGGGTACGCCGTGATCCACGTGCAGGACACCGGGATCGGGCTCGACACCGGTCAATGTGAGCGAGTCTTTGATCTGTTCACGCGGGTTCGCGAATCCCAATTCATGCCGATCGATGGGCTGGGTATCGGGCTGGCGCTCGCGCGCTATCTGGTCGAACAGCACGGGGGAACGATCACGGCGCACAGCAAAGGGGCGCAGCGGGGGGCGTGCTTTACTGTCCGGCTGCCACTCGTCGACGTGTCGTCCACCGTGATGCGCCCGCCCACGCCAGTCGCAACGCTTGAGCGGCGGCGGGTGCTGGTCGTCGATGATCATCGGGATTCCACGGAGACCATGGCGCTCCTGCTCGAGGCGTTGGGGCACGAGGCACGCGTGGCAAACGATGGGGCCTCTGCGCTGCGCGCGGTGGACGCCTATCCGCCGGATCTGATCCTACTCGATCTCGGGTTACCCGATCTCGATGGTTTCGAGGTGGCGCAGCTCCTCCGCCTTCGCCCTGATGGCGAGACTCTCCGGATCGTGGCGCTGACGGGATGGGGGCAACCGGAAGATCGCGAGCGCACGCGCGCCGCCGGTTTCGATCAGCATTTCGTGAAGCCCCTGTCCCGTGACGCGCTGGAGACGCTGGTCTCGACGCTGGCCGATCTCCCACCGCGTACGGTGTCGGTGGGTGATCCGCCTGCGTCGATACCAATCCGGAAGGCTACGGCATGAGACGTTCGGCCGCCGCTTCCGCGATCCGTGCGTGCATCGAGACGGCATCGAGGCATTTCCGCGCTTCGCTCGCGAGTTGCGCGCCCGCTTCCGTACCCGCCTCATCGAGTGACGCCACGTTGATCCGCACATTGAGGACAGCGCCCTTGCAGGCGGCTTCGGCCAGCAGCGCGGCCACGCATGCATCCGTGACGGCATTGGTGTTCCCCCGCTCGGCGCAGGCCGCCGCGAGGGACGCAACGTCCACGGCCGCGCGTGCGGTTTCCAACGGCACTTCGGCCGCATAAAGCAGCGCGTCGCGAATGGCGTCTGCGCGCGCCTCGGCTGCTTCAACCGGCTCCTTGGGCATGGCGTACGCGGCACGTACGCGCTCATACGACGCGGCATCGCGCTCGACGAGCCCCGTCAGCTGTCGACGGAGCGCACTCGCCTGCAGCGACAGCGCCTTCATCTCCTCGTCGACCGCCGCGTACTTCTTCTTGCCCACGGTGAGCCCCGCCACCATCTGCGCGAGGGCCGCGCCGAGCGCCCCGGCATGCGCGGCCACGCTCCCGCCGCCCGGCGTCGGTTCAGGTGACGCCACGCGTGACAGAAAGCCATCGACCGATTCACCGCCCTCGAGGGCCGATCGCACCTTGGTCTCGAGCAGCATCGCCTTCGAGAAGCCGCGCAGCTGGATGTGGCGGGCGCCGGCCTCGAGCATCACGCGCTCGGGCACCAATCCGACGATCTCGCTCCACGTTGGCGCGACGCCATACGCGGCCGCTTCCGCCTTCACGAAGTCGAAGACGCGATGGAGCGGCGTCTTCTCGGTGTCGACGAGGTTCATGGAGACCTGCGCCTGCCCGTCGACTTCCATGCCGAGCCCCTTCACGTAGCGCAGCCCCCCCGACGAGCCGCGAATCGCCTTGGCGACCTCCTTGGCGACGGGGAGATTGCTCTTGTCGCCGAGGTAGATGTTGTAGGCGACGAGGAAGGGGCGGGCCCCGATGGCGGTGGCTCCGGCGGTCGGGTGCAGTTCGGCGCCACCAAAATCGGGACGGCGAGCGGCGTTGGTACGGACCTCATCGCGCAGCCCTTCGAATTCGCCGCGGCGGACATCGGCGAGATTTTCGCGGGCGGGTGTCGAGGCGGCGCGCTCGTAGAGGTAGACGGGAATCCCGAGCTGTTCGAAGGCGGCCGCACCGAGTTCACGGGCGAGCGCCACGCAGTCGTCCATCGTGGCGCCATCGAGGGGAATGAACGGGACGACATCGGTGGCGCCGATGCGTGGGTGCTCGCCTTGATGCTTCGTCAGGTCGATCCGGTCGCGGGCCACGCGCATGGCGGCGAGGGCGGCTGGTACGGCAGCCTCGAGCGTGGCCACGAAGGTGATGACGGTGCGGTGGTGCGATGGATCGCTCGATACATCGAGCACATGGGCGCCAGCCGTTGCCGCGATCGCATCGCGGATGGCCGCGATGACGGTGAGGTCACGCCCTTCGGAGAAATTCGGAACGCATTCAACGAGTGCCATAGATGTGTTCGTTGGGGATAGCGGGTGATTCGCCGTTCAAGATGCCGAGAAACCAGTCGTGCAGCAGGCCATTACTGGCGATGATGGGGCCAGCGACGAGACGCGCGTCGCGGCCTTCGAAGTCGGTGACCCGCCCGCCTGCTTCGCGGATCAACAGCACGCCCGCGGCGAGGTCCCAGGCGTTGAGGTGATGTTCCCAGAAGGCTTCAAAGCGGCCGCGCGCCACGTCGGACAAGTCGAGCGCGGCCGAGCCGGCGCGGCGCATGCCGGAGACCAGTGGCATCAGCGCGTGCAACTGGCGGAGGTAGGTGGAGGCGGTGGAGACGTCCTTGAACGGGAACCCGGTCCCGATGAGCGCGCGCGGCGGCTCGTTGATGGTCGACACGTGGAGGCGTTCGCGGTCCACGAAGGCGCCGTCGCCGGCGGTGGCGTGATAGACGCCGCCACGGGCCACGTCGTGGACAACGGCGGCGTGCGGGACGCCATTGTGCGCAATGGAGATCGAGACGCCGTAATTCGGGAACCCATGCAGAAAGTTGGTCGTGCCATCGAGCGGATCGACGATGGCGACGAGGCCGTCCTCCGGATCGCCCTCGTTCCCCAACTCTTCGCCCACGATGCGCACGCCCGGGATCTGCTGCGTGAGGATGGCGCGGATGCGCTCCTCGGCGCCGATGTCCACGCGGCTCACGAAATCGGTGGCGCTTTTCGCTTCCCATTCGATGGCGCGATGGGTCCGCGCCTCCTGCTCAATGAAGGCCGCCGCCACGTCAGCGGCGGCGATGGCGGCGTCACGCCAGCGATGGCGATCGGGGTGTGGCGAAGCGCTCACGGAGGCTCTGCGTTGCTGAGGGTGCGGGGGCGGTCTACGTTTGAAGGATGGCACGCATCTTCAGCGGCATCCAGCCTTCGGGCGAACTGCATATCGGCAACTACCTGGGCGCGGTCAAGAACTGGGTCCAGCTGCAGGACACGCACCCCGGCGCCATTTACTGCGTCGTCGACTACCACGCCATCACCGGGGCGTACGATCCAGCGGTTCTGCGAGCCCGTCGGTGGGGGATGGCGAAGTCGCTGCTGGCGGCCGGCATCGATCCGACGAAGGCGACGCTGTTCATGCAGAGTGACGTCCCCGAGCATACGGAGCTGTCGTGGATCTTCACGACGCTGACGCCGCTGGGTGATCTCGAGCGCCAAACGCAATTCAAGGACAAGGCCGGGAAGATGGAAAGCATCCCGGCCGGGTTGCTGATGTACCCGGTGCTGCAGAGTGCGGACATCCTCCTGTATCGGGCCGATTCCGTTCCGGTGGGGGAAGACCAGATTCAGCATCTCGAGCTCGCGCGCGATACGGCCCGGAAGTGGAATGCCAAGTTCGGGGTGGAGTATTTCCCGGAGCCCAAACCCCTGCTGACGCCGACGCGGCGCATCATGGGGCTCGACGGGCAGGCGAAGATGTCGAAGTCGCTGGGGAACACGATCGCGCTGCACGAAACCGACGAGGAGATCTGGGCCAAGCTGCGCCCGGCGGTCACCGACCCGCAGCGGGTGCGGAAGAGTGACCCGGGGCGCCCCGAGGTGTGCAACATCTACCAGCTGCACAAGGCGTTCACCGCGCCGGAGACGGTGGCGGAGGTCGCGCAGCAGTGCAGCACCGCGGGATGGGGGTGCATGGACTGCAAGAAGGTCCTGCTCGAGGGGATGGTGCAGGAGTTGACCCCGATTCGTCGCCGGTCGGCCGAACTCGAGGCGGAGCCGTCGCGGGTGCTGGATGCGCTGGCGGACGGCGGTCGGTCGGCACGACAGCTGGCGCAGACGACCATTCGGGAAGTCCGGGAAATCATGGGGCTCGGCGGCGTGACGGCGCCAGAGGCGATCCCGTAAGTGGAATGCCGGTGGCGTGATGAGGCCACCGGCGCCTTCCGTTGCCCGATGTGACAGCCGGTCGTCTCTGGTGGTGATACCCGGGGTCCGATGGAGGCCCCCCCAACCCCAGGACTCGTGGCGATCGAACGAATCATCAAGGCGGCCGTCGAACGCGGTGCGTCTGACGTGCACATCAAGGCGGGCGACGTGGTGCGGGCGCGAGTCGACGGCCGGCTCGTTGCGCTGACGAAGCAGGCGCTGACCCCGGAACAGACGCGGTCGCTCGCTGCGATCCTGCTCGGCGATGAATCCGTACCGCTCGATACGATCACTGATCATGATGTGGCATGGGCTGCCCCGGGGGTGGGCCGATTCCGCGTGAACATCCTGCGTCAGCGCACGGCGCTGTCGATCGTCATGCGCATCATTCCGGAGCAAGTTCCCACGATTGCGTCGCTGGGACTCCCGGGGGTGATGGCGAACATTGCGCAGGCCGAACGCGGCATGGTGCTGGTGACCGGCGTGACGGGCTCAGGGAAGTCGAGCACGATGGCGGCACTGGTCCACGAGATCAATGCATCGCAGGAGAAGCACATCCTCACGCTCGAGGAGCCGATCGAGTTCCTGCACGGTGATTTGAAAGGTTCGGTCACGCAGCGGGAAATCGGCGTCGATACGGATAGCTTCCGCATCGGTCTGCGCGCCGCGCTCCGTCAGGATCCGGACGTGATCATGATCGGGGAAATGCGTGATGCCGAGACGATCGATACGGCGATGAAGGCGGCCGAGACGGGGCATCTGCTCATTTCGACCCTGCACACGCCGGACGCGCAGAGCACGATCATGCGCATCATGGCGATGTTTCCGCCGGACGAGCAGCCGACGGTGCGGCTGCGGTTGGCGGAGTCGCTCCATGCTGTGGTGTCGCAGCGCCTGTTGCCGAAGAAGACGGGCGCTGGCCGGGTGGCGGCGTGCGAAGTCATGCTCGTGACGAGCACGATCCGCGACTTCATCGCCGACGGCAACCTGATGGAGATTCGTGACTACATCGCGGATGGTCAGCAGTATGGGATGCAGACGTTCGATCAGCATCTGGCGGATCTGGTGAATCTCGATCTGGTCGACTTCGAGGTCGCGAAGGGCGCGGCCACGAATCCGGCCGACTTCGAGCTCGGGTTCCGCATGGGCAAAAGTCGTCAGACGTCCGGCGGCAGTGTGCTGCGCAAGACGAGCGCGTATCAGTCGACGGTGCGGACTCCGACGCCGCGTTCGAGTGAGCCGATCCGCATGCCGACACCCGCGATGCCGATGACGCCGGCCATCGCGGCGGGTGCCATCACACCGTCGCCAGCGTTGGTGCAGACGCCCTCACTGACCTTGCCTGGGGGGACGCCGCTTGAGCCTCCGGTGTTGGAGGTCCCGCAGGAGTTGACGCCGGGCGCGCCGCCGGCGGCACCGTCGCTGGCGGCCGGGATCTATGTGGATGAGCCGATCGTGCCGGGAAGCTCCAAGGGGTTGATCCCAGAGTTGGGGCAGAATCCGCTTGGCACCGGGAGCAGTTTGCCGCCGCTCCCCAGTGCGGCGCCGGAGCCCGGCAAGGTGTCGAGCCCCAATCCCCTGAGCCGAGACGATGATATCGTCTTCGGGAGCGGCTTCGAGAACCTATTCAGCAGCTGAAAACGCAGTAGCTTTCGAAGATGACTGCTCTTCAGCTCGGTGGGCTCATGGTCCCCGCCGTTTCGACCTTCACGCCGTCGGGTGACCTCGACGGCGATGCCTTCTGTCGTAATCTCGACGCGCATCTGGGCTTCGGCATGGATGGCGTGTTGGTTGGCGGCTCCAGTGGCGAGTCCGCTTTGCTTGATGACACCGATCGCCGCCAGTTGCTGGCGTGGGCGCGCGAGCGCGTCCCCGCCGACAAGTGGCTATTGGCCGGCATCGGGAGCGAGAGCACGCGGCAGACGATTGCGCGCGCGCATGACGCGAAGGCGGCGGGCGCGACGGCCGTGTTGGTCATTTCGCCGCACTACTTCCTCAAGCGGATGACCGAGGCGGCGCTCCTGGCGCACTTCCGTGCGGTTGCCGATGCGAGCCCGTTGCCGGTGCTGCTGTACAACATGCCGGCGTACGCCCACGTCGTGCTGAGCCCGGCGCTGGTGCATGAAATGGCGCAACACCAGAACGTGATCGGCATGAAGGACAGCGCGGGGAATCTGCCGGTCCTGGCGCAGTATCTCGAGGCGCAGGGGCCGTCGTTCAAGGTGCTCACCGGGAGCGGCGCCAGTGTGACGGGTGCGCTCGAGGCGGGGGTATCGGGGGCGATTCTGGCCATCGCGCTCTTCGCAGGCCCGGCGGTGCGTGCCATGATCGACGCATGGCGTGCGGGTCGAAAGGACGAAGCGGAGGCGATCCAGGCGCGCCTCAAGCCGCTCGCGACCGATATCGGCGGCGCGCTGGGGCCGGCCGGGATCAAGGCCGCCATGACCCAGGTGGGGCTCTCTGGCACCGTACCCCGGAGCCCCCTGTTGCCGGTGAGCGAGGAGGAACTGGCCACCGTGCGGGACCGTCTGACGGCGGCCGGTCTGCTCTGAACGGCGGCACACGATTTCGGTCCCGTCTGCATTGCCCTCCCCTGTAGACGGGCTAGATTTCAACAACGCCCCGCGGATCGTCCGCGGGGCGTTTTTTTGTGGGCGCGCGACGCCCTGCAGGGTGGCCGTCAGGTCGCCGGAGACCGATCCCGCATGTTCGATTCGAAGACGCGTACCGTCGTCGTGGTGGGCGCCCAGTGGGGCGACGAAGGGAAGGGGAAGCTCGTCGATGTGCTCGCCGAGCGTGCCGATTGGGTGGTGCGCTACCAGGGCGGAGCCAATGCCGGGCACACGGTGCATATCGGGGATCGGTCGTTCGTGCTGCATCAGATCCCGAGCGGCATCCTGCATCCCGGGGTCCGGTGCGCGATCGGCAACGGCGTCGTCATGGACCCGGAGACGCTCTTCACCGAGATCGACGGCCTCATCGCGAAAGGCATCGATGTCGAGGGGCGGCTCTATGTGAGCGAGCGCGCGCATCTGGTGATGCCGTACCACAAGCTCGTCGACAAGGCGAGTGCATCCAGCAAGGCGATCGGGACGACGGGACGCGGCATCGGGCCGGCGTATGAGGACAAGGTGGCGCGGCGCGGGGTGCGGGTGCTCGATCTGAGGAATGCGGCGCGGCTCCGCGAGCTCGTCACGGCCGGTGTGGAACGGTCGAATGTCCAACTGGAACGGTCCGGCTCTGACGTGCGTGCGTCGGTGGACGAAACGCTCGCGGTGCTGGATGCGCTGGCGCCCAAGCTGCTCGCGATCGCCGATGATGTGGGGCTGTGTGTCCACCGCGCGATCAAGAGCGGCGCGGCTTTGCTCCTCGAAGGCGCGCAGGGCTCGCTCCTCGACATCGATCATGGCACGTATCCCTTCGTGACGTCGAGCAATACGACGGTGGGTGGTGCCGCGACCGGTGTCGGCATCTCGCCGATGGCGCTGCATGCGGCGCTCGGGGTGGTGAAGGCGTATACCACGCGCGTGGGTAACGGCCCGCTCCCGACGGAGCTTGAGGAGCCGTTGCACAGTCATGTGCGCGCGCTGGGGCACGAGTTCGGGGCCACGACAGGGCGTCCGCGCCGGTGCGGGTGGTTCGACGGCGTAGTCGTGCGGTATGCGGCGCGCGTGAATGGCCTGACGGGCCTCGCGATCACGAAGCTCGACGTGTTGGATACGCTGGAACAGCTGGCCGTGTGCACCGGCTACAAGGTCGGGAACGACGTGTACACCGAATTCCCGGCCGATCTTGCGCTCCTCGAGCACGCTGAACCGGTGTACGAATGGTTTCCGGGGTGGCAGCAGTCGACGCAGGAGGCGCGGTCGCTGTCCGATCTGCCGGCGGCGGCGCGCGCGTATCTCGACCGCCTCGAGCAGCTGTGTGAGACGCCGATTGCGTACGTGTCGGTCGGCACGCGTCGCGATCAGATCATCGGCGTGCACCCGTCGGCCATCTGACCGTCGTCGTGTCTACAGAGGTCGTGACCAGCGCACCGGTGGATGTGGTCGTGGTGGGGGCGG
>JBDKIJ010000265.1:0-12721 GCA_039797155.1 Gemmatimonadota bacterium
GTTCTGGAGCGCGACGTCATGGATGTTGCGGATTGCGTCTACGACCTGCTGATCGCGGGCGTGCTGGTCCTGCGCGATGCGGCGGCCGTTCCACGGCGTAATCCGACTCCACCTGCCGTTCTGGCGATCCCGGATCCCATGCAGCCCCCCAGTGCCCCACCGATCGCCGCAGCGCCTGCGCCTGACGATCCGGAGGAGGACAGCTTGTTCGATCCGTCCGCCTACGATGGGTACCTCGCTCCCGCCGTGGCGGCAGCGTCGATGGCCAGCCCCCCCGTCACCCCGAGCTACTGGCCGGCTATGCCGCCCGTTGCGTCGAACCCGGTCGCACCGTCCATTCCTCAGGAGCAGGAGGCGGTGATACCGCCCGACTGGCACGGGCCTGCCCTGTGCCGGTTCGGTGACGATCTCGCTCGTCGGGGTGACCTTCGGGGTGCCCTCGCGTACTGGCACGCCGCCCTTCGGGCGATGGTGCCGGTCGCCGACAGCGAGCGCGTACGTGAATCGATCGCGTTGGTATCTCGGCTTCTCACGCTGCTGCAGTCGTAGCAGCGCGCGACATCGTTGGAGAAGGAGCGGGCGCATGCCCATTGTCGATCACGCCGCACGGCTGATCACCTGCAAACTGGTGTTGTACGGTCCGGGTCGATCGGGAAAGACGACGAACCTGACCTGGCTGCATGCGGCGTTGCCGAGCAGTCAGGTTGGGGCGTTGACGTCCGTGGCGACTCGGCACGGGCGTACGCATGCCTTCGAGTACCGGCCGGACGAGTCTGCCGTCGTGGGCGCCTTTCGCGTTGGATTTGCGGTGCGCACCATGTCGGGGGAAGCACGAAGCAGCGCCGCGCGTGAGGCGCTGTTGGAGGGCGCGGACGGCGTGGCGTTCATCGCCGACAGTCAGCGTGATCGGGCCTCGAACAACCTCGCGAGCCTGCAGGAGGTCTATCGGATCCTGTCGTTGCAGTCGGTCGACGCCCACATCCTCCCCATGGTGCTGCAGTACAACAAGCAGGATCTCCCTATGGAGGAGCGCTGGTCTCCGGCGGAGATGTCGCGCCAGCTGAATGCCCGCGCCCTGATTGAGGTCCCGGCGCAAGCGTGTCATGGCATCGGGGTGCGCGAAACAGTGGAGGCGCTCTCCACACGGGTCTTGGCGCATCTTGGCGTTCGATCGCCAACGCTCCGGTGGGCGGCATGAGTCACACGGGGCTCGGTCCGGTGCCACTCGATCCGGCGTTTCGCTTCGACACATTTGTGGTCGGTTCGTCGAACCGGCTCGCGGTGTCGGCGGCACGCGCGGTCGCGGATGCGCCGGGTACGATATACAACCCATTGGTTGTATATGGGGCCACGGGGGTCGGGAAGACGCATCTGGTCGCGGCCCTCGCGCAGCACGCGCAGACGCGGTATCCCGCGCTCCGTGTGGTGTTCACCACGGGTGAGGCGATGGTGACGCAGTTCCATCGCGCAGTAGCGGGCGGCCAGCCACAGCAGCTGATCGACTTGTATCAGGATGCCGAGCTGCTGGTCCTCGATGACATCCAGTTCCTGACCGGGCAACGGGAGACCCAGAATGCGTTGCTCCGTCTCCTCAACCAGCTCCTCCTCGGGCGTCGACAGCTGGTCCTGACCAGCGATCGCCAGCCGGCCGACATCGCGGATGTCGATGAACGGCTCCTCTCTCGACTTGCCGGTGGGTTGGTCGTAGACGTCGGCGCTCCCGATTACGAGATGCGGCTCGCCATTCTCCGGAATGCGGCGGCGGAGCGCGCCGTCCAGTTCGACGCGGGCGTGCTTGAAGAGACGGCACGCCTGCCGTTTGCCAATGGACGGGAATTGAAGGGCGCCTGTAACCGTTTGCTGGCGTATCAGCAGCTCGAGGCGAGGCCGGTGCGCGCGGCGGACGTCCGGGCCATACTCGGTGACCATCCGGTTATGGGCCCAGCGGGATCGCGTCGCACGCGGGATCGCGCGGTCGCGGTCATACCGGCGGGTGCCGACGTGGACGGATTCTTGGCCGATATGGTGCAGGAGGTTGAACGGCGGGTCGATCCGGGACGCGTGATGCTGAGCGAGGCGATCGCGCACTGGCGGGGGCAAGGCTATGCGGTCGGCGTGCTCGAGCGCGCCGGCGCCGCCTCGGTACTTCCCGATGTGCCGGCCCTCCTGCACGCCTTTCACCAGATGGTGGCAGAACTCGCGCACCTTGAAACGGAGGCCGTGTCACTGGATCCGTCGATGGCGGCGCATCCGGCGATGCGTGATGTGGAACAGGTAGAGCAGGCACGGATGCTGTTGCAGCAGTTACGCATGGCCGCACGGCTCGCGCTCCCCGCCCCGGACTCAGCCTACTCGTTGGCTGGGGTCGTTCGTGTTCCCGGTTCGCAATTGGCGCTCCATGCGATCGAGGCGCTGTTGGAGAGCCCGGGGCGCTTGTACAATCCGCTGCTGCTCTACGGGCCGGTCGGAACGGGCAAAACGCATCTGGCGCACGCGATCGGGAATGCGCTGGTGCAGCGCTGGCCCGGCGCGCGGGTGGCGTGCCTGAACGCGACGCGATTCGTCGAGGAGCTCGTGGCCGCCATGCAGGCCGCGCAGGTCGAACGCTGGCGCGAGCGCTACCGCGCCGCCGACGCGCTCGTGCTCGACGATGTGCACGATCTCCAGGGGAAGGAACAGACGCAGGACGAGCTGTTTCATTTCATGAATGAGCTCATGGCAAAGGGCGGACAGATCGTGCTCACGAGCGATCGACCGCCGCAGGCATTGCGGGGCCTCAGTGATCGCTTGCGCTCACGGTTTGAGGGGGGGCTCGTGGCGCCGCTTGCGTCATGGCGTACGCCGGCCAGTGCTTCGGCTGTTATCCCCACGCCCGTCGGCGCCAGTGCGATCCTGCCGGTGCGTGCCGATGAGGCGGTGATTCGCGACCCGGAAAAGATGGTGTGGACGTGGACCGATCCGGGCGCACGGCTGATCGAGGACTACCGCTGATGGCTATCCGCGGCAATCTCAGCGAGGCCAATCTAGCAGATGTGCTCCAGTTGCTGGCCCTCGGTCAGAAGACCGGATGCCTCAACATCGCGCGTGATGGCAATTTCGGCACGGTCCATTTTGTCGATGGGCGAATCGTGCACGCTGGCGTCTTCAATCGGCCCGACCGGCTCGGCGAACGCGTGGTGCGGGAGGGGCTCCTCGGTCCTGAGGCATGGGCACGGCTGCGTGCGCAGGTCGGTGCCGTCGACGATCGCACCCTGGCCGCACTGCTCCTGCAACGCGACGACATGGATGCAGAGCGGCTCTGCAGCAATTATCGCGCGGTCGTCGAGGAGACGGTGTATCATCTGTTCGGATGGACACAGGGGACGTTCACGTTCGCCCCGCTCGATGTATCCGACGCCGATCCGCCGATCGTGTCACTCAGCCCCGACGCCCTCCTGCTCGAAGGGGCGCGACGTGTTGACGAGTGGACCGTAATCGCACGAAAGATTCCCAGTCTGGATCTGCTGTTCGAGACGGATCCTGTTCGTGTGCAGCAGCGGGAGGCATCCCTGAGCCCGCTCCAGGACCGACTGCTGACATTGCTCGACGGGACGTTGGATGTGCAGGGACTTATCGATCGTACCGGTGAAGGGGAATACGAAGTCGGCAAGGCCCTGTACGGTCTCATCACCGCGGGGTTCGTACAACGTGTCGGGCGGAGCATCGAACGGGCACACTCGACACCAGATCTTCAGCGTGCCGAGCACCGCAAGTTGGGGCTCGCGTTCTATCAATCCGGTCTCTATGACGACGCCGCGCGCGAATTTCGCCGGGTGCTGGCGCTGAATGCGCAGGACGACGAGGCGCAGTTCCACCTCGGACTCATTCTCGCCCGACGTGGGGAATGGCAGGACGCGATGGCGCAGTGGGGGGCAATGGCGCGGCAGCCCGATGCGCCCGCATCGGTATTTCACAACCTCGGAAGCGCTTGTGATGCGCTGGGAGATCTTGAGGGGGCGCGTCGCGCATATGACGAGGCCGCGCGTCGCCGTGGTGACAGCCCGGATCCGCGCACCGCGCTGATGCGCGCCATGCTCGCCCTCCGGTGCGGTCGTCCCGACGAGGCGGAAACGCTGCTGGGAACAGCGCGTGCCCATTGGCGCGCGCGACAGCCCGACGCCGCGTGGTACCACGTGGCCGGACTCGCGGCGGCGCTCGCTGGGCGTGAGGACCACGCGATCGCCCTCCTCGAAGAAGGGATCGCGCTACATCCACGGGCGGTGGCGCTGTACAACAATTTGGCGGTGCTGCAGGAGCAGAGCGGTCGGGCGGAGCTGGCGGCGCATACGCTTGAACATGCCTTGCTACAGGATCCGGACAGTCCGCATCTGCACAAGAACCTCGGGGATTATCATTACCGCGCACAGCGGTACGATGAGGCGTTCGATGCCTTGGCGCGCACGGTGCGATTGGCCCCTGATCACGGACCGGATGTGTACCTGAAGCTTGGCAACATCCACTATCGACGGGGCGCCCTGCCGGAGGCGCGCGCGGCGTGGGAACATGCGCTGCGCCTCGATCCTGCGCATCCGATTGCACGCTCCAACCTCGTGTCGCTGTTGCAGGCGGCGCAGGTCGCGTGATGATGGATCCACGCCCACGCGCCATGGTCTTCGAACGTCTGCGAGCGCGGCTGGATGACGCGCGTCGGCGACCGGCCGGTGCGGTGTCGTCGACGGAACGCGACGCGCTCAAGCAGGAGATCATCGCCCTGTTCCGAGAAGCCCAGGTGGCACTGGCTGAGGCGCAGTTGTTCAAGGAGTCCGTGCGTGGATTGGTCGACGCGTGGAAGCAGCTCGACCGTTCTGATGCCACAGCGACTCCCCCGTCTTCATCCGCCGTGCCGTCCGATGCCGGCTCGAAGACCGGGGGGCCACGTCGTGATCATCTGGGGGCGGCTACCTTCATCGAGAAGGGGTGGACGCGCCTCTCGCTCGAGGATTTCGTCGGCGCCGAGGTGGCGTTGCGCCGGGCCCTCGAGTTGGTTCCCGAGCAGAACGAAGCCGAATCCTTGCTCGCATGGGCGCTGATGCAGCAGGAGCGTCATGCGGAGGCTGCACTCGTCGCACAGGCCGTGCTGGCGCGTGACCCCCGCTGCGCTGTTGCGCACGTGGCGCTGGGGTATGTCGCGATGCAGCAGGCACGTGAGGCAGAGGCTGTGGAGCGCTTGTCGCACGCCATCGCCATTGATGGCGATCACAAGGCGACCCTGTACGCCCATCTCTACCTTGGCATGGTGTATCGGCAGCAGGGCATGCCCGAGGCAGCCGAGGACTGTTATCGACGCACGTTGGAGCTGGGACCGAACTGCCTGCAGGCCTGGTATGAACGCGGACGCAATCACTGGGCAGAAGGACGTGTGGACGAGGCCGTGCGTGCGTGGCGCGCGGGCGGGGAAGCGAACAAGTTCAGTCCATGGGGCAAGCGGTGTACGGAGGTCGTCAGGCACGTGGAGCAGGGACGCGATCCATTCGGTCGCTGAGTGCGGCAGGACGCAGATCCTTTCGCTCGATGCGTCGTGCGACCTGGTTGACCCTCTGGATTGGCTGGTTCGCCGCGTGGGGCCTCGTCGCCGTAGGACATGCCCAGCCGGCACCGACGTCCGGCGTCCGGTTGGATGCGGGACGGTTTACGGTCGTTGCCACCGCCGCCGACGCCCGACTCGCTCGCACCCTGCTCGATGCAGCACAGGCGCGTGACACGTTCCCGGGGCTGCCGCGTCCTACCGCGCGGGTCTTGATCGCGATCGCGGGCTCCCCGCAACAGTTCCGCAGCTGGGTGGGTCCGCACGCCCCCGAGTGGGGCGCGGCGATTGCCATCCCCGTCGAACAGCGTCTGATCATGCAGGGGCGCTTCGCCGGGTCGGAGGCCGGAGATCCGCGGATTGTGCTCCGGCATGAACTCGCACACCTCGCGCTCCATGAGTTCCTCGGCCGACTGCCCCCGCGCTGGTTCGATGAGGGCTACGCCAGCGTATCCGCCGGCGAGTGGACGCGAGACCAACTTTTCGAGACCTCGCTCGGGATGGTGTGGCGGAGTCTGCCCACCGTGGAGGACCTGGACGAGGGGTTCCAGCGCGGCACCATGGAGGCCACCTGGCACTACGCGTTGGCGCACCGTGTGGTGGCCGAGTTGGAAACGCTCGGTGGGGGCGTTGGGATGGCGCCGTTTTTGAGCTACTGGCGGGACACCGGCTCCTTCGAGAAGGCGTTGCGACAGGCGTATGGACTGACGGGCGAGGCGTTCGATAAGCACTGGCGCCGGGAAACCCGTCGTCGCTACGGCGCCTTGGCGCTCGTAACCGATGTCTCGGTGGTGGTCGGGCTCTTTTCCCTCATTCTCGCGCCGATCTTCGTGAGCAAGCGTCGGCGTGACCGACAGCGCCTCGAGGCGATGCGGGTGGCCGACGCCCGTCAGGAGGCCGATGCAAAGGAGAGCGCCCTCCAGGCCCTGTTGGATCAACCCGAGGCGGCACGCACCGGAGAGCCCAAGGCTGCTGAGGCATGAGTGCCGGTGCTGGAGCGCTCAGCCCTTGCCGTGATGCCGGCGATACCCGTATTGTGCGCACTATGTCCGACACCTCGACCCGTTCTCGCGCGCTCCTGTATTGGGGAGCTGCTGCTGCCGCCCTGCTTCTCGGCTACGTCGATCTGGCCCGTGGGGGCGAAACGATCGCGCCCATCCTGCTGGTCCTGGGCTATGTGGTGCTGGTTCCGCTTGCCATCGTAAAGGGCTGAACCGTCGGTGCTTGGCCCTGAACGGCCGGGCAAGGTGACGATACGATTAAGTTGTGCCCGGGACGGGAACCGTCCCCCTGGGATCCGGTAGTTTCATCAACGGACCTCCGGGACCGGGCGTATGAGCGGGCGAATAGCTCAGTTGGTTAGAGCACCTGTCTTACACACAGGGGGTCGGGGGTTCGAGTCCCTCTTCGCCCATTGGGTCCGACGCACGGCGCGCACGCGGAAATGCTTGCGGGTCGTGCGATGCGCCCGCAGTTTCTGCAGCTTCTGCAACGTCTCGCAGCTTCACCCCCCCAGACCCGCGTGGTTCACGCACGGCCAACGGGTTGTAGATCCACGGCTCCCGGTGCGGAGGTTACGTCCTGATGTCACGGTATTTCCAAGCGCTCGCAGGGATCGGTCTGGCTTTCGGTGGTACGTTCGTGCCCGCCGTGGCCTCGGCGCAATACAACCGCGTCCCCGATCCGAATGCGACGCGCGTCATGGTGGCGGTATTCCGTAGCGGCGAGAAGGGCCTGGGGGTGCAGGCGGCCGACGCGGTACGCTCGCGAATGAACAGCGATTTCCCGTTCAAGCAGGTGTATGTGCTGCCGAAGCAGGACATCACGGCGACGCTGGAAGCGTCCGGCTTCCCGGTGAGCGATGCGCTCGAGCCGCATGACCAGAAGGCGCTCGCGACGCTCCTGCGCGCGGACGAGTACATCACGGGCGCGGTGACCAAGACGGCCACCGGCGTGTCGCTCGAGGCCGCCATGGTGTTGGCACGTGACAACTCGCTCGTGCAGCCGCTGGGCACGTACGAGGGCAAGTCGGCCAGCGATGCGGCCAAGTTGGTTTCGACGGAACTCAAGGAAGCGCGCAAGCAGCTCGAGTTCGAGAAGAAGTGCATGAACGCCGGCCGTCAGGGGCAGGGCGATGCGGCCATCGCGGCGGCGAAGGAAGGGATCGCGGCCTATCCGAAGGCCACGCTGGTCCGCATCTGCTGGGCGAACGTGCTGATCGACAAGAAGGCGCCGGCTGCAGAACGCTTGGCGGTCGCCAGGGAAATCGTCGGCGTCGATGCGAAGAGCCGGCAGGGGCTCGCGATCATGGCGCAGGCCTACAAGGAATTGAACCAGCGTGATTCGGCCGTCGTGGCGCTGACCAAGCTGCTGGCCACCGACCCGAAGAACCCGCGCCTGCAAAAGGACGTGGTCGATGAGCTGATGCTCGCCGATCCCAAGGTTGCGCGGCCGGTCATCGATGACGCTGTGGCGAACAACCCGGGCGACCCGGAATTGCTCCGCACGCGCTGGATCATCCTCCTGTCGCAGCGCGCGTTCAAGGAAGCGTTCGCGCAGGGTGAGGAGCTGGTGAAGTTCGACACGTCCTTCGCGGACACCACGTACTTCATCCGGACGGCGCGAGCCTACGCCAGCGACAGCCAGCCGCAGAAGGCCGCGGAAACGGCGGCGCGCGGTCTGGCCAAGTTCGCCAACCAGCCGAGCCTCGTGTACGAGCAGATCTTCGCACTCCGTGCTGCAGGCCAGCTCCAGCCGGCGCTCGAGGCGCTCGACAAGGCCATCGCGGCGAAGATTCCGGTCGAGAACAGCTCAGTCTTCCGCATTCAGCTGCTGAAGGATCTCGGCAAGGCCGACGAGGTGATGCCGGCGATCAAGGCGGCCATCGCCGCTGGCGACACGTCGAGCAACCTGCGCGTGTTGCTGATGCAGGGCGCGAACGACCTGTACCGCAAGGCTGCAGCCTCGAAGACGATTGAGGACTTCGCGGCGGCTGTCACGGCACTGAAGGATGCCGAGGTTGCCGTGACGGGCCAGCTCAAGGGCCAGGCGCAGTTCCTCCTCGGTGCGACGTATGTGCAGTTCGGTCAGGCCAAGCTTGCGGCCTCGCAGCAGGGCAAGGTGTGCCAGCCGGCGAAGGAGGCCAAGGACATGTTCGTCGAAGCGCAGATCCTGCTGCCGAAGGGTGGGGCGACGGCGCCTGATGCCGTCCGCACACTCATGGGGGCCCTGATGCAGCTCGATCCGGCTGCCGACCAGATGGTCAAGGCCTTCTGCAAATAACGCGTCCCGGCGTGTAGTCGCGGGCCCGCTGTCGAACGACGGCGGGCCCGCATGTTTTTGCACCGTCGTGCTGCCCTCAATGACGCACATCACATCCCTGTGTGGGTGCAGGTAATGCACATCGCGTCGCCGTGATGTGTCACTTGACGCTCGTCCGTTGCCTCCGCTAACGTGACCCGCCCATGACGGTCTCGACCAAGTTCCCCCAGCTCGCGTGAGTCCGTCGCGTCCGGCGTCCGGCGGTCGCGCGACCGTCTATCACGTCCCCCTGCTGCTGCACGAGGTTGAGGCCCAGCTGGCTGAGGCGCACACCGTGCTCGATTGCACGTTGGGGGGTGGTGGGCACAGTGCCGCCTTTCTGGAGAAGGGCAAAATCGTGACCGGCGTCGACCGTGATCCACGTGCGTTGGCTGCGGCGCGGGAACGGCTCACCGAGTACGAGCGGGATGGTCGATTCCGCGCACTGCTCACGAACTACGCGGAGCTTGAGACCGGTGGACTCGAGCCGGAGGCGCGTTTCGACGGCATTCTCCTCGATCTCGGTGTTTCGTCCCATCAATTCGATGATGTGGACCGCGGCTTCACGTTCCGTGAGGGGGCGCCGCTCGACATGCGTATGGGGACGGATGCGGATGTTGATGCCGCCGAGCTGTTGAATACCATCGACGAAGTCGATCTCTCCGCGCTGCTCCGCGCCTATGCCGATGAACCCCGTGCCGCCCGTTTGGCGCGCGAAATCATACGGCGGCGAGAGCGTCGACCATTTGTGACCGCGGACGACCTTGTAGACGCCATCCGCGCCGTCCTCGGTCCCCGCAGTGGTGCGCCGGACTTTGCGCGCATCTTTCAGGCGGTGCGGATCGCCGTGAACGACGAGTTGGCGGGGCTCGAGCGGGCGCTCCCGCAGTTGCGCGACCGCCTGACGCCAGGTGGGGTGCTGGCCATCATCGCGTACCACTCCGGTGAGGATCGACTCGTCAAGCACGCCTTCCGCGATTGGAGTACGGCCTGTCTGTGTCCACCGCGTCAGATGATATGCACCTGTCGAGGGACGCCGCTCGGTGAGACGCTCACCCGGCGGTCCGTGACGGCCTCCGACGCGGAGATTGCGGGGAATGTGCGAGCGCGCAGTGCGCGGCTTCGCGCGTGGAAGCGCGGCCCATGATGGCGGCACGTTCGCGTCTCCCGTGGGGGATGACCGGGTGGGGGATCGCGCGGGTCCTCTCCGGATTCCTGCTCGTGGCGGTGCTTATTGTCTGGCGTCGCAGTCAGGGAGTGGCCAGCGCTCGTGATATGCGCCGCATGGAGACGGAACGTCGGGCGCTCGCCGCGGAGGTGGTCACGCTCAACAATGAGGTACGTCGCGCGACCAGTCGCCGGGTTGTGATGCGCGAAGCGGAGCGGCGTCTCGGCATGCACGTCGCCACGGAGACGGAACAGCGCCTGTTGCTCAATCGCGCGGTCGAGCCGTGACCACGCCGACGTGGGGGGAGGAGACGTCGCCGTTCCATCGGGGACGCGCGTCCTTTGTGCATTTGATGTTGGCGCTGGTCGCGCTGACGCTGGTGTGGCGTGCCGCAGAATTGCAAGTCGTGGAAACGGCACGGTGGCAGCAGGTCGCGCAGCAACAGCAACAGAGCCGTGTGTCGATCGTGCCGCCACGCGGCAGCCTGCTCGACGCGACCGGGACGGTCCTCGTCCAGACCCGCGAGCTGATGACGTTGGCTGTGGCACCACGCGACGTGAAGCCGATTCGTCGAAAAGGTCCTGACCGGAAGATCGTGTCGATCGATTCTCGCTCGGTCCTTCGGAAAGGGCTGCGCGATTTGCGCGTCCCGGATTCGCTGATTCGCCGCGCGCTCGATCCGAAGCGCCGGTGGGTGGAGTTCCCCCAGAAATTCCTGGCGGCCGACCTCGAGCGATTTGCGGGGCTGCCCGGCGTACATCGGACGCGCGTGTACCAACGCGTGAATTCGGCACCGGAGGGCCTGCGGGGCGTCATCGGCGCCATCAATACCGAGGGCAATCCGGTCGGTGGGTTGGAGCTGGAGCTCGATTCGTTACTGCGCGGGGCGCCAGGGAGCGAAGTGTTCGTCAGGGAGGGCGGCGGGGGACGGATGCGGTCTCCCGAGCATGCGGTGGTGGCGGCGCAACCGGGCCACACCGTGATTCTTACGATCAATCAGGCGCTGCAGGAAATTGCCGAGCAGGAACTCCGCGCCGCGCGCGAGCGTACCGGAGCCTCCGGCGGTGACGTGGTCATTCTGGATCCGCGCGACGGGGCGATCCTTGCCCTGGCGGGTATTCGTGACGGGAAGGCCGCGCTCACCAGTACACCACTTGCCGAACCCTACGAACCCGGTTCGGTGATGAAACCGTTTGTTGTCGCGCGTCTCCTCGACCTGCAGCGGGCGCGGGCCGACGAGACGATCAATACGGAAAACGGCGAATGGAAGGTCGCGGGGCGCACCTTGCGCGACGAGCACAAGGAACCGGTCATGACAGTGCGCGATGTCATCCGCCTCTCCAGCAACATTGGCACCGCGAAGCTGGCACTGCGGCTGGATCCACGGGAGGAGTTCGAAGCGCTTCGGGATTTCGGCTTTGGCAGCTACACGGGCGTGCCCTATCCGGCGGAATCACGCGGGCGGGTACCCTTGCCGGCCAAGTGGGGCGGCATGACGCCGGCGTCACTGTCGATCGGATATGAACTGTCGGCCACGCCGATGCAGATTGCCGCTGCCTACGGTGCCCTGGCGAATGGGGGGGAGTTGCTGCAGCCCGTGCTGGTGCGCGAGGTGCGATCAGCGACCGATTCGGTGGTGTATGCGCATCGACGGCGCGTGGTGCGTCGCGTGGTGACGCCGGCGACGGCTGCCGTGCTGCGCGAGATGCTGGAGAGCGTGGTCGACAGCGGGACGGCGCGTGCGGCCGATCTGGCGATGTTCGATGTGGCCGGCAAGTCGGGAACGGCGCGACGCCAGGAAGCGGGCAAGGGCTACGCCGCCGGTTTGTACAATGCCTCGTTTACCGGCATGTTCCCGGCGAGCAACCCGCAGTTGGTGATCGTGGCGCGCCTCATCGATCCGGAAGGCACGTACTTTGGCGGCATCGTGGCCGGAACGATGGTCAAGGGCATCATCGAAGCGGCATTGGCGACAGCCAGCGTCTCGTTTGATCGCGGTGAGCTCGAGCGGTTGGCCAAGCCGCTACCCTTGCCCAAGGAACCCGAGCGGACCCCGGAGCAGTTGCGCATCGCGGCACGGGACTCGGCTCGTCGCGATTCCTTGCGCGCTCCGCTTCCGGCGAAAGCCGAGCCGATCGCCGCGCCGGCGCGGGCTGTTGTGGAGTTGCCGGTGCAGGCGATAGCCACCACGGCAGTGTCGACGCCGCCAGCATCGTTGCGTCCGGTCCCGTCGGTCTTCGGTCTGGATGCGCGGCAGGCGGCGCGTGCCCTCTTGGCCGCCGGATTTCAGGTGGCGATCATCAACGGAACCAATATTCGTACGCGGCCACAGGCCGGGACCTTGTTGCGAGCCGGCTCCACCGTTGAACTCGAGCGCCCCCGATAACCGTCGTGACGCCTTTCCCATTCATGCCGGCCTCCTTCGCACCTGTCGACACCGCGGTGCTGCTTGAGGCACTCCGGAGTGCCGGTCTTTTGGCCGCGCAGTCGCCGACGTTACCGGCCACCGTATCGGACGTCGTGGACGACAGTCGTCAGGTCACGCCGGGGTCGGCGTTTCTGGCCGTCACCGGTGCCACACAGGATGGCCATCAATGGGTGGAGGGTGCGGCGGCGGCCGGGGCAGCGGTCGTTGTCGTGGAACGTGAAGACATCCCTACGCGCATCGGCATGCCGTGGATTCGCGTGCA
>JBDKIJ010000266.1:0-19147 GCA_039797155.1 Gemmatimonadota bacterium
TGACCTTGATCTGCATCGGGTAGCCGAGCCACCCCTTGATGTCGATGTTGTCCCAGCCTTCCTTGTTGTCGCCGCGCGGCGGGTAGTAGTTGATGCGCACGACGTGCGAGAAGTCCTTGTACAGCTCCGGATACGTCTCGGGCTGCAGGATCGTGTGCAACACGGAGAGCTTGGACTCTTCCTTCGTCTTGAAGGACGCCGGATCATCGAGCACTTCGCCGTCGCGATTGCCGAGGATGTTGGTGGAGTACCATCCCTCGAGGCCGAGCATGCGTGCCTTCATGCCGGGCGCGATGACGGTCTTCATCCACGTCTGGCCGGTCTTGAAGTCCTTACCCGAGATGGCGACGCCGCGCTGGTTGGCGAGATCGATGAGCGCCGGGAAATCGGCCGAGAGGTTCGGGGCACCATTGCAGTACGCCACGCCCTCCATGATGGCCGCATAGGCGTAGAGCATCGATGGCGCGATGGCGTCGTCGTTCTCGTCCATCGCCTTCTCGAAGGCTTCGATGGTCTGATGCTGCGGGCCGGCCTTGATGTACGTCTCGGTGGAACCGCACCACACCATGGCTCCCCGGGTCGCGCCATTGGCCGCCATGAAATTGCGGATGTCGGCGCGCAGTGCCTCGGCCAGCTCACGCTTGGTCTTGCCGGTCTTCACGTTCGTCGCGCCGGTGATGCGCGTGACGTAGCGGTTCTCGAAGACGGCCGGCATCGGCTTGATGCCCTTCAGGAAGTCGGCGATCGGCTCGAGGTCGCTCTTTTCGAGTACGCCAGCCTTGGTGGCCGCCGTGTACGCGTCATCAGGAATCGGATCCCAGGCGCCGAAGACGATGTCGTTCAGCGAGGCAAGGGGCACGAAGTCCTTGATCAGCGGGCTGCGGTTGTCGGTCCGCTTGCCAAGGCGGATCGTCGCCATCTGGGTGAGTGACCCGATCGGCGTCGACATCCCGCGGCGCACGCGCTCGACGCCGGCAATGAACGTCGTCGCCACGGCGCCGAGGCCCGGCGTGAAGATGGCGAGCTTCCCCGTGGCCGGGGCGATGGTCGCGGGCGTTCCGCGGGTCGAGTCAGACACTGCTTACTCTCCAGAAGTAGAAGTCGGCGCCGCTGTCGTCGTGCGATAGACGTAGCTGATGCGCTGAAACACGGTGATCCATGCTGTCAGCGACAGCAGGATGACGATACCGGCTAGCACCCACCCGTTCAGGGCGAGGCCGAAGAAGGCCTGCGGCGCGGAGAGGAGCGTGATGCGCTCCGGGCGCTGCAGCGTACCGACCTTCGCTTCGAGTCCGAGGCCTTCCGCTCGGGCCCGCGTATACGACGTGAGAAACGTGGCGATCAAACCGAGGAGGGTCACAATCACCATGTTGCGACTTGCATGGACCGCATGGGTGGCATAGAACACCACGAGCCCACCCATCAGGAACCCGTCGGCGACCCGGTCCAGCGTCGAGTCATAGAACGCACCGAACGTGGTACTCTGCCCGGTGCGCCGGGCCACGGTGCCGTCGAGGACATCGAACAGGGCCGTGAGGCCGAGGAACCAGCCACCGATGCTGATGTGCCCCGTCGCGAAGATCACCCCGGCCGCACAGGTGCAGGCGGTGCCGATCGTCGTGATGGTGTTCGGGCGCACTCGTCGGGCCACCAGCCAATCCGCCACAGGGGCGATGACTGCGAGGTAGCCGCGCTGAATGGCGCTCCAGAGTTCGGGCATGGCAACGTTGGTGTCGGAGTGCGCTGTCGCCGACGCGGCAGCGCCGGCCCGCCCGATCGATGGGCGAGCCCTAGCCTGACAAAGCTAGGGCTCGCCTCACCTCAACGGTAGAGATGGTAGCGGCGAGCTTCCTTCTCGAAGGCGACCACCCCCGGCAGCAATCGATCGAGCGCCGCGTCGGGGTCTGCCCCCTCCATTAGGGCCTCGCGCAGGCGAGCCGATCCCATCCGGAGGTCGAAGCCCGCGGCCGTGACCTTCAGCGAGTCCCCGTGCACACGCTGCAACGCCCACAGAATGGCCGCCCCGATCCGCGCCGGCTGGACCCGCTCCCGATCGAGCACCTCGATGCGGACCCCCGGAATGGACCGACCGGCGTACTTGTTGTCCCCGGGCTGATTGGGGGTGAACCGCTCGGCCCGGAAGCGCACACCGGTCAGCGAGAGGTCTTCGAGCAACCGAGCCACGGAGTCCGCGCGCAGCCATGACGCGCCAAAGCGCTGGAACGGTTCACCGGTGCCGCGCCCGACCGACACGTTACTGGCCTCGAACGGGACCAGGGCGGGATATACGAGGGCCGACGTGATATTCGGCATGTTCGGGGACGGCCGTACCCATGGCAGGCCGGTCTCGTCGAACCACATGGTGCGACGCCAGTTGCGCATCGGGATCACCGTGAGGCGCGCCGTCATCTTGAGCTGCGCCTGGAACAGGCGTGCCATTTCCCCCATGGTCAGTCCGTGGCGCAGCGGCATCGGATAGAGCGCGAAGCCGTTCGACCGCGCCCCCGGTGCCGGATACGCGGCATTCGCCAGTGCCGAATCGAGGAGCGCGCCCTCCGTGAAGGATCCGGCAATTGGATTGGGCCGATCGAGGACGAGCACCGGAATCCCGCGCCGTTCGGCCGCCTGCATGCTGAAGAGCATCACGCCGACATAGGTCCATGTTCGCGTGCCAATGTCCTGCAGGTCCACGATCAGAACGTCCACGTCCTGCAGGAGACTGTCGGGGGGCGCGATCGTCGAGCGCTGGTACAGGGAGTGAATCGTCAGCCCGGTCCGCTCATCCCGTTCGTCGGCAAGGCCGGTCCGGTCCTCCGTGCCGCGGGCGCCATGTTCGGGCGCGAAGAGTCGGACCAAGCGGACCCCCGCCCGCTGGGCACGTTCGTCGGCCGCCAGCAGATCGATCGCACGTCGGCCTCGCTCATCGACCCCCGTCTGGTTGGTCACGAGCGCGACGCGCTTGCCGGCAACCAACTTGACGCTATCGTCGAGGAGTACCGTGATTCCGGGGCGGACCTTGCGATCGCGGTCGCGGGCCCGCATACCAACGGGAGTATCGTCCACATCGTCCGGCGTCGGTCCGCCATCCCGCGCTCCCCGTTGGGTGCACGCCAGCGATCCTCCCATCAGGATCGCCGCCGTCATCCAGCTCCATGCCGTTCGAGTTCTCACACGTTCTCCCGTCGAGTCGTGAACCTGTTCTCGTCGAAGCTTAGCACGCCGGTGTCGGCGCTGCTCCTCGCCGCCTCTGGCATCCTCGCCACCGGCTTCGTTGCCTGCTCCCCACGTCGTGGTCCAGATACCCCGACGCCTGCGGCTGGTCCGCGCGCCTCAACCTTCGAAGCGGGCGCGGCCTCACGCATTCGGGACAGCGTGCGCACCGTCCTTGAGCGCGCGATTGCCGACAGCGCCTTCCCCGGGGGCTATGCCGTGATTGGGACCGCTGATGGCATCGTGGCGGAGTGGGGGGCCGGCGTGCTGGACCCGGCGGATCCGGTGCGACCGTCGGCGACCACGGTGTGGGATCTCGCCAGCCTCACCAAGGTGGTCGGAACGACCAGCGCGATGTTGCAGCTGATCGGCTCGGGAAAGGTGGCGCTCGATGCGCCGGTCGTGCGCTACCTCCCCGCATGGCAGGCCCGCGGGACGTCGTCGGTCACCATCCGCCATCTGCTTACCCACTCGGCAGGCCTCCCGGCGTGGCGCGCGCTTTACAAAGAGGCGCGCGATCCAGAGGAGGCGCGCCGCCAAGTGCTGGCGACCGGTCCCGACACCGTCCCGGGGACGCGCCTCCTGTATAGTGATCTCGGCTTCATCCTGCTTGGCATGGTGGTGGAGCGTGTGAGCGGCGAGCCGCTCGATCAGTACACCGCGCGACACGTCTTCGCTCCACTCGGGATGACGGACACCCGCTTTTTGCCGCCGGCTGCCTGGGTGCCTCGCATTGCGCCGACGGAACGCGACCCCTGGCGTCAGCGCCATCTGCGCGGCGAAGTGCACGACGAGAATGCCTCGCGTCTTGGTGGCGTCTCCGGTCATGCCGGGCTCTTCTCGACCGCACGTGACCTGTCCCGTCTCGCGCGGGCGTATCTGCAGCATGGGCAGCTAGCGGGTGTTCGCGTGTTCGACTCCACCACCGTGGGGACGTTCACGTCCGTGCAGGACTCGACCGTCTCCCGCCGTGCCCTCGGTTGGGAAACGCCGACCGGTGGGAACTCCGCCGGACGCCGTTTGTCCTCGCGGGCATTTGGTCACACAGGGTTCACGGGGACGTCGCTGTGGATGGATCCCCAGCGCGGCCTGTTCGTCATCCTGTTGACCAACCGCGTGAATCCCACCCGCGAAAACCGCAAGATCGGCGCGGTCCGCTCGGCGCTGGCGGACGCCGTCGTCGGCGCGATGGATGGGGGCGCCCCGCTAGGACGATAACCGCGGGGCGGAACCCGTCGCGGGCGGCGGGGTTTTTGTTGAAAGGGAGCGATCCTGTCGCTATTTTCATCCAAGTCAGACCTGACATCGCCGACCGAACGCTCGCGGGTGCGACGGTCGCCGGCAATGCGGTCCATCAGACCGGTGCGATCCGGTCGCCCTGGAGGAACGTGATGAGCACGATGCAAGAGCCGGATGTGATGGTAGTGCTGACGTCAGTCGCCGCCGACGAAGTCCGGAAGTTCATGGAGGCCGAGGGCGTGACCGCCGAACAGGGCGGCCTGCGCGTGTCGGTGATGCCCGGTGGCTGCAGCGGCTTCAAGTACGGGCTCGTGATCGAAGACAAGGCCGCAGATGACGACTTCACGGTGGAAGTCGCAGGGATCAAGATCTTCGTCGATCCGTTCTCGGCGCAGTATCTGAGTGGCACGACGATCGATTATGTCTCGTCGATGCAGGGGTCGGGTTTCACCTTCAAGAATCCGAATTCGACGGGCGGCTGCGGTTGCGGTAGCTCGTTCTCTGCCTGATAGTTGAGGTACCTGCCGGATGCCTCGGGTTGAGGCATCTCCACACCGTATCTCCCCTCTCGGAACATGGCCACCGGCTCTTCGGCGGCCACTGACGGTTCGCAGGCCCGCCCGCTCGGTTCGAGTGGCGGGCCTTCGCATGTCAATGGCTCCCCTTTCCTGCATCCTGGCGTTACCGGCACAGCCCGGGAGCGCATTCCGACGATCATCATTTCCGAGCCGGGCGATCTCGCCCGTGTAGTGGCCGCTCGCATCGCCGCGCTGATTCGAGCACGCGCTGCCGAAGGGCGTCAGGCGGTCCTCGGATTGGCTACCGGCTCCACGCCGATCGGCGTGTATCGCGAGCTCATTCGCCTGCACCGTGAGGAGGGGCTGAGCTTCCGGAACGTGGTCTCGTTCAATCTGGACGAGTACCATCCGATGCAGCCGGACAGCATTCATTCGTATCATCGCTACATGTGGGAGAATCTCTTCTCCCACGTGGACATCGATCCGAAACATGTGCACATCCCTGACGGAGCCTTGCCGCATGGCGAGGTTGATGCGGCGTGTCACGCGTATGAAGCCGCCATCACGGCGGCCGGCGGTATCGATTTCCAGCTGTTGGGCATCGGCAAGACGGGACACATCGGGTTCAACGAACCCGGGTCTGGTGAAACCAGCCGCACCCGTCTGATCCATCTCGACTCGATCACGCGCCGGGACGCCGCCGCCGATTTCTTCGGCGAGGGGAATGTGCCCCGCGAAGCGATCACGATGGGTATAGCAACGATTCTCGATGCGCGAGAGATCGTGATCATCGCCACCGGCGAGCACAAGGCCAAGGTGGTGCGGCGCGCGGTGGAGGGGGAGATCGATCGCGCGGTGGCCGCGACGTTCCTGCAGCGCCATGCGAACACCACGTTCTACGTCGATGACGCCGCGTCGGCCGATTTGACACGCGTCACGACGCCATGGCTGATCGACGAAATCGTCTGGGATGAGGCGATTACCGTGCGTGCCGTGACGTGGCTCGCTACAACGTGCGGCAAGGCCATCCTCAAGTTGACGCAGGAAGACTACTCCGAGCACGGCATGGCGTCGCTGGTGGCGCGCCACGGATCGCCCGGCGCCGTCAACGGCCTGGTGTTCAACATCCTCGGGGCCAAGATCCGCGGCAAGAGCAAGCTCCCGCGCGGACTCAAGGCCATCTGCTTTTCACCGCATCCGGATGATGATGTCATCTCGATGGGTGGCATCCTCCGCAAGTTCGTTGAGAACGGCAACGACATGACGGTGGCGTACATGACGAGCGGCAACATTGCCGTCTTCGATCATGATGTGCGCCGATACATGGATTTCCTCGTCCGCCTGCACCACGAGCGTGGAACCGATGACGAGGCGACGCGGACCCTTGCGTCCACGGTGGATGCGTTCTTCGCGACCAAGCAGTCCGGGCAGGTCGATAGTCCCGAGGTCCTGGACATCAAGCGCATCATCCGCGAGTCCGAAGCGGTGAGCGGCATTGAAGTGATGGGGCTGACCAAGCAGCACGCGCGGTTCCTCAACCTGCCGTTCTATCAGACCGGCAAGGTGCGCAAGGATCCGATCGGTTCGGCCGACGTCGCGATCGTTTCGTCGCTGCTGCGTGAGGTGCAACCCGACATCATCTTTGTCGCCGGGGACCTGTCGGACCCTCACGGGACGCACCGGATGTGCAAGGAAGCGATCGATCGCGCCCTGCTCGAGGTGTACGACGGGGCCAACGCGTCGCTGCGCCCTGAAGTCTGGTTGTACCGCGGGGCCTGGCAGGAGTGGCCGGTCACGGAGGCCACCGTCCTTGTGCCGATGTCGCAGGAGGAACTGACGCTCAAGATCCAGGCGATCTTCAAGCATCAGTCGCAGAAGGACTCGGCCCCCTTCCCCGGACAGGATACGCGCGAGTTCTGGCAGCGCGTCGAGCAACGCAACAAGGGCACAGCCGCGCATCTCGATGCGTTGGGACTCGCCGAATATTTCGCCATGGAAGCCTATGTCATCGCGTAGCCGTGTTGCCGGAGGGTCAGCATGACCGGACGTTTTGCGCTGGTCGATCTGTTGGTGCTGTTGGCGTATCTCATTGGCACCACGATCTTCGGCATGTGGATCGGGCGCTCGCAGCGCTCCGCCACCGACTACTTCGTCGCCGAGCGGGCGATTCCCTGGTGGGCGGTCCTGTTCTCGATCGTTGCCAGTGAGACGTCGGCCCTGACCTTCATCAGCATTCCCGGGCTCGCGTACATCGGCGACCTCGGTTATCTGCAGGTCGTCATGGGCTACATCATCGGGCGCATCGCCGTCTCGTATACTCTGCTGCCCCGGTATTTCGAAGGGAATCTGGTGACGGCGTATGCGCTCCTCGAGACCCGCTTCGGTCTCACGACGCGACGCTTCACCTCGATCGTGTTCATGGGAACGCGCGGCCTGGCCGATGCCGTACGCGTGTTCGCTACGGCGATTCCGGTGGCCCTGATCATCGGGCCGGCGCTTCCGGAACGCTACGCGATGCCCGTGTCGATTCTGGTGCTGGGGCTGTTGACCGTCCTGTACACCTACAAGGGTGGCATGAAGACGGTGGTGTGGACGGAGCTGATTCAGGCCAGCATTTACGTCTTCGGCGGTATCATGGCCGTGCGTCTCATCGGCCAATCGGTCGATGGCGGCTGGACGACGATTCTCGACCGCGCCGGGGCGGCCAACAAGACGCAGCTGATCAGCTGGTACACCGGCTTCGATCGGCCACACACCATGTTCGCCGGGATTCTGGGCGGTGCCTTCCTCGCGATGGCGTCACACGGCGCCGACCAGCTGATCGTGCAACGCCTGCTCTCGAGCCGCTCACTGGCGGACGCGCGTCGCGCGCTGATCGGCAGCGGCTTCGTGGTGTTTGCCCAGTTCACGCTGTTCCTGATGGTCGGCCTGGGGTTGTGGGTCCTGTTCGAAGGGCGGCCCTTTGCTGCCGCCGACCAGATCTTCCCGACGTTCATCATCGAGAAGATGCCGCACGGTTTGCTTGGCCTGATCGTGGCGGCCATCGTCGCGGCGACCATGAGCACGCACTCCGGGACGATCAACGCGCTGGCGGCGGCGACGACGCACGATATCTACCTGCCACTGACCGGCCGCTCCCCTGACGACCCGCAGACCCTGAAGGTCGGCAAGCTGTTCGCCCTGATCTGGGGGCTGGCGTTGACGTTCGGCGCGCTGCTCTTCAAGGCGCAAGGCACGCCGGTGGTCGTCATCGCGCTGTCCATCGCCTCGTTCACCTATGGCGGTTTGCTCGGCGGATTCTTTCTCGGGCTGTTCTGGGATCGCGCCAACCAGCGTGATGCCATCACCGGCATGAGCGTCGGCATCGCGGTCATGGGCTTCATCGTCTTTGCCAAGCAGCTGATCGCGGCTTACCCGACATTGGCGGGCCCTCTTGGCGGCTTCGCCTCCATCGCGTGGCCGTGGTATGTCCTGATCGGGACGTCGTTAACTTTCGCCACTGGCGTGCTTTCCTCGTTTACCCATCCGGCGCCGACGGTCGCGCCGCGATTCACCCGGGATGTTCGTTCATGAGTGCTGGTCCTCTCGATCCGACCCCGCTCGTCGTTGGTGTTGATGGTGGTGGGAGCCACACGCGCGTGCTGTTGGCGGATGCCACCGGCGCCGTGCTCGCGCGCGTGGAAGGTGCTGCCAGCGCCCTTCGCCCAGGGCAGGAAGCAGAGGCCGCCGACGTCATCAAGGCGTTGATTGGCGACGCACTGGCCAAGGCGGAACGCACGGACACGCGCCCAGCCGTGTGTGTCGTGGGTGTGGCAGGGGCGGGTCAGGAGCGGGCCGCACAGGCGCTGTGGTCGGCGCTGGCGTCGCGTCGCGTTGCCGATGACGTGTCGGTGCAGGCCGACGCGACGATTGCCATGGATGATGCGTTCGGTGATTCCGCCGGTGTGCTGCTCATTGCCGGCACCGGCTCTGTGGCGTTCTCCAAGGCCCCCGACGGCCGTATTGAGCGATGCGGTGGATGGGGACCGGTGCTTGGTGATGAAGGGAGCGGCGCATGGCTCGGCCGTCGCGCCTTGAGCGTCGTCACGGCCGCCCATGATGGGCGCGAGCCGGAAACGGCGTTGACTGGCGCCATCCTGACGGCGCTCGAGCTGGAATCACTCGACGACCTGATTCCGTGGGGCGCCAATGCCACGCCTGGAACCTTTGCGCAGCTGGCCCCAGTCGTGGCACAGGTCGCGGCGGCTGGTGATCTCCGTGCCAACGCCCTGATCAGTTTCTGCGTCGAAGAGTTGGCCCTGCACATTCGCACACTCGCGCGTCGGTGCTTCACGGATGAGCGCGCCGCCATTCCCGTGGCGTTGTCGGGAGGACTGCTCTCCCGCGGCTCCCTCGTACGCAAGCGGCTGGAGCAGCGCCTCAAGAGCGCGGTCCCAGGCGCGACGGTCCGGAGCGACGATGTCGACGCGGCACGTGGCGCGGTTCGGCGCGCCAGACGTCTCCTCGGCGTCGATTAAGCCCTAGTGATCCATCGCCTCGTTACTCGAGGCGATGAAAGCGTCGCGCTGCGACCAGAGCAGCGCGAGGCTGGCGGTGGCGAGCACCACCAACCCGTTGCCCTGTTTCGGCGCCATCCCCGTCGTGATCAACGCGACGCCAGCAATTCCGAGCGCGCCGAGACGTGCCTGCTCGGAGGCGAACGCCCAACGACGCGCCTCCATGACGCCGCCAATGTTGGTGAGCGACAGCGCCAGGTAGAACGCGCCAGCAGCCGTGTGCGCGGCTGGCAACGTTGAGGCCTGCGACAACAACCACAAGGTGGGCGGAAGCGCGAAGGCGAAATGCGCGAGGGCATACTGCGTCAGTGCCTTCGGCACCGCCGGATCGAATGGCACGAAGGTGTCGCGCGACACGGCCGGAATCATGACCGAGCCACCTTCACTTGCTGGACGCCATGCTGGGGAGCCGAATACGACGTGCCAGCGATCACGCCACGAGGGAGTACGCCAGACACGTCGTGCGATGGCGACGTAGTGATGCACCTGCGCCCACAGCGGATTCCAGCTGCGCAGCGGGGAGGTGAGCCCGTACACCGGCTCCTGGCGCTCTGGGGTGAAGGTTCCGAACCAACGATCCCACACGATGAACACGCCGGCGTAATTCCGGTCCTGATATTCCGGATCGACCCCGTGATGGACGCGATGATGCGACGGCGTATTCAGCACCGCCTCGCACCACGCCGGGAGGCGCCCAATCGCTCGCGTGTGAATCCAGAATTGGTAGACGAGATTGAGCGCGTAACAGACCGCGAACTGTGTCCACGACATGCCAAGAACGGCGAGCGGGACATAGAAGACCCAGGATAGCAGGCCGCCAACGGCGCTTTGCCGGAGCGCCACGGCGAGGTTGTACTCCTCGCTGCTGTGATGCACGATGTGCCCGGCCCAGAGGACGTTGACCTCGTGCGACAGGCGGTGAAACCAGTAGTAGGCGAAATCCACCGCCACGAATGCTGCCACCCACCCCGCGATGGCAATCGGATCGACCTGCCACCCCTCGCGTGACAGGAGCATGGGCCCATCGGGCCACAAACCCACCGGCAGCCATAACTGCATCCGGGCGTGTTCGAAGACCGTACTGAAGACGCCGATTAGCAGCAGCTTGGTCGCGATCCCCGCCACCTGACTCAGGATGCCGGCGGAGAGATCGCTGATGCTGTCATGCAGGCGATAAAACGGACGGCGGCCGAGCCATGCGAGGCATAGCTCGACCGCGATCAGGAAAAAGAACAGCGGGATGGAGGCCAGGATGATCCCCATCGTGTCGCGTCCTCAGGCCGACGCCGGCTCCGCACCGGGTTCGCGCAGTTCGCCCTCCCAGCGCGCCATGACGGCGGTGGCGAGGCAGTTGCCGAGGAGATTCACCGACGTCCGTGCCATATCCATGATGGCATCTACGCCGAGGATCACGGCGATGCCTTCCAGCGGCAGACCGAACTGGGCGAGTGCACCGGAGAGGATGACGAGCGACGCGCGCGGGACGGCGGCTACGCCCTTCGAGGTGAGCATCAACGTCAGCATCATCAGCAGCTGCTGCGAAATCGGCATGTCGATGCCGGCGGCCTGCGCCACGAATACCGAGGCAAGCGCCAGATACAGGGTGGAGCCGTCGAGATTGAACGAGTAGCCCGTGGGAAGCACGAAGGACACGATGCGGCGCGGCACGCCGAACTTCTCCATGGCCTGCATGGCCTGCGGGAATGCCGCCTCGCTCGAGGCCGTCGAGAAGGCGATGAGCCACGGCTCCTTCACGAGGGACCAGAAGCGCTTGAGGTCGATCCGCATGAACAGCGCGACCGGCACGAGCACCAGGAGCACGAAAATGATCAGCGAGGCGTAGAGCGTCCCCACCAGCTTGGCGAGGCTGAGCAGGACACCAAGACCGCTCTTGCCGACGGTCACGCCAATGGCGGCGCCGATGCCGATCGGTGCGTAGGCCATCACGATGCCGACGAACTTGAACATGATGTCGCTCAGCGACTGCAGCCAATCGAGCATGAACTGCTTCGACGGTCCTTCGACGCGCGCCAAGGCGACGGCGAAGATGATCGCAAAGAAGACGATCTGCAGCACCTCGTTCTGCGCAGCAGCCTCGAAGAAGCTCTGCGGTACCGTATGCTCGAGGACCGAGGCGAACGTCGGCGTCTTGGCGGCCAGCGCCTTGAACTCGTCACTGCTCCCCGAGGCGGCGGCTTCGATACCAATGCCAACCCCCGGCTTCACCACGTTGACGGCGATGAGGCCGATCGCCAACGCGAGCGTGGTGACAATCTCGAAGTAGATGATGGAGCGCAGCGCGAGCTTGCCCACCTTCTTCATGTCGTCGCCATGGCCGGCGATCCCCACCACCAGCGTGGAGAACAGCAGCGGCACGATCAGCGACTTGATCATGCGCAGGAAGATGTTGGCGAACGGCTTGAGATTCGGCGCGAAATCGGGAGCCAGCCACCCGACAAGAATGCCAGCCACCATGGAAATCAGGATCCACTGCGAAAAACCGATCCCGAGGAATCCCTTCTTGGCTGGTGTGCCGTTGACGGATGAGGCGGTCTGGTGAGCCATGTGCGAAAGCGGGTGAAGAGATCAGGACGCAGCGCGCAACCGTGACTTCCGGTAGCCGTACACGAAGTAGATGGTGAGGCCAATGGCCATCCACCATCCGAAAGCCTGCCATGCCGAGGCGGGGAGTCCACGCATGATGAAGACGCACGCTCCAGCCCCCAGGAGCGTCACCCCCCAGACGAAGGGGACCTTGAACGGACGCGGGCGATGGGGATCCCGAATGCGCAGCACCAACACGCCGAGGCAAACGACCGCGAAGGCGGCCAACGTGCCGATGTTGGTGAGATCGTAGGTAGCCGCATCATCGGCCACGAGCGATCCCAACGCCACCGCCACGCCGGTAATGAGCGTGGTGATGTGCGGCGTTCGCGTTTTGGGGTGCAACTTTGCGGCGAAGGGGGGCAACAACCCGTCGCGCGCCATCGCGTAGAAGATGCGGGGCTGCCCGTACTGGAAGACGAGTAGCACGGCGGCCATCGAGACGGTCGCGCCGGCCGCGACGATCCAGCTCGCCGTCGAGAGCCCTGCCAGCGACAGCGCCTTGGCCAGCGGATCGGCGCTGCGCAGTTCCTGATAGGGGACGAGCCCCGTCGCTACGAGACCGACCACGACATAGATCAGCGTGCAGACGGCGAGACCGCCGAGAATGCCACGCGGCAGATTGCGTTGCGGGTCCTTCGTCTCCTCGGCCGCGGTCGAGATGGCATCGAAGCCGATGTAGGCGAAGAAGACGATCGCCGCGCCCTGATGAATACCACGGAATCCGTTCGGTGCGAACGGCGTGTAGTTCGCGGGATCCACATGCATGGCGCCCACGATCACGAAAAGTGCCAGCACCAGCAGCTTGAGCACCACCATGATGTTGTTGGCGCGCGTGCTTTCCTTGACGCCTTGCATCAGCAATGCGGTGATCGCGGCGACGATACCGAACGCTGGCAGATTCACCAGCACGGGGATCCCTCCGATGCGCGGCGCCGACTCCAGCAAACCGTGAATCGCAGGATCACTGCTGGCCTTCACGGCCCAGTAGCCATGCGTGAGCCAGTCGGGGATATGGAGGCCGAAGCCGGAAAGGAGCGACACGAAATAGCCGCCCCAACTGATGGCGACGGCCACATTGCCCACGGCGTATTCGAGAATGAGGGCCCAGCCGACGATCCACGCCACGATTTCACCGAGTGTGGCATACGCATAGGCGTACGCACTGCCGGCCTGCGGAATCATCGAGGCCAGTTCGGCGTAGCACAGCGCCGCCAGTCCGCACACGGCGCCCAACAGGATGAACGACAGGACGAGAGCCGGTCCGGCGCCGTAGCGCACCACCGTGCCATCCGCGAGTGTCTCGCCGGCTGCGGCGGTACCGAGCGACGAGAAGATGCCGGCACCGATTACGGCCCCAATGGCGAGCATGACCAGGTCGCCGGCACCCAGCGTGCGGCGCATGCCCTGTTCGCCTTCATCGACAGTGGCAATGGGCTTTCGGTCGAAGAGCCCCATGGGAGACGTGCGAAAGGTGGGTGGTCACGCGCGTGGTTACACGCGCCGAACTGAACTGCGGCAACCTATCGCGTGGACCAGATCACAGCGAGTAGGTGATCTCGGTGCGCGCCCGCACTGGCACGCCCTGCGCATTGACTGCGGGGCGGAAGCGAATCGCCACGAGGGCGTCGCGCAATTTCCGGTTGTAATTGCCGTCTTTGGTCGGCGTGAACTGCAGGTCGAGGACCTTCCCGGTCGAATCGACGTCGAAGACGACGACGATCGTCCCTTTGGCCTTGCCCGGAACTGGGAGGGGCGGGAGAAACAGCTCGGTGGGCGCCGGCGGATAGACGGTTCCGGGGCCCCCGCCGGTTCCCGCGCCCACCGAGGTGCCGCGGCCGGTTCCGGCACCGGAGCCCACGCCCCCACCGCTCCCCGGACCACTGCCGGCGGAGCCATCGGTCCCCGCGCCACCACCGCTCCCGGCGGTGGCCGCCTTCACCTCACTCGCCTCTGCCGCCGCCTGAGCCTGTGGCGTTGGCTTCGGCGGCGTTGGCGGTGGCACCGGAGGTGGCGCCGGCGGTGGCGGCACCACGGGCTTGACCTCGGGCGGGCGAATCGATGGCAATACGGGTGCCGGCGTCGGCGCGATTTTCACGAACTGGAGGCGTTCCTGCTTCATCTGGCCTCCCGTTCCGCGATTTCCGCCGCCCCCGCCACCGGCAGGGCCGATCCCCCCGGCCCCCAGGATCTCGCGCATCAGTTCCGGCGAGGTGAAGGGCACAATGAGGAGCAGAATGACCAGCAGGTGCACCGCCACCGCCAGCAGGACGCTCGGCAGGCGTCGTTCGCCGCGCGTCGGTAAGCCGATTGGTGGCCGGTACCGCAGCCGTTCCTGCTGTCCGTCTGGCGGCGGCAGGTCGGCCGCCGATGTCGGTGATAGCGTCATGCGAAACCGTCTGGAGAAGTCCGTAGAACGTAATACGGCGGGCGCGCCCCGTGGGGTCGCCCGCCGTATTGAACACGCTAAAGCCGCGTCTGTGCCCTGCTACGCGCCCTTACTTCGGGGCCAGACCGATGACCTTGACGCCAGCGCCGCGCGCCTGGTCCATCGCCCACACGACCTTGTCGTAGGTCGTCATGGTGTCGCCCTTCACGAAAATGATCTTTTCGGGACGGGGATCGTAGATGGCCTTGAGGCGTTCGAACAGCTTCGCCTTGTCGACCGGCTCCTTGTTGATCGCGTACTTGTCGTCCGGCAACACCTCGAGCACGATCTGGTCCGGATTCACATTCGGCTGCGCCGGCTGTGGGGTCGGATCAGGGAGCTGCGTATCGATCGCCTTGCGGCTCATCGGCACGATGATCATGAAGATCACGAGGAGCACCAGGAGCACGTCGATCATCGGCGTGACGTTGATCTCGTTGGTGAGACCGCCGCCGCCGCCACCACCTGCGGACATGCCCATGGTCAGTTCCCTCCCGGACGCAGGTTGTCGCTCTCGACGAGCGAGGTCGTTCCCGGCGACTGCTCGGAAATGAGGGCCGCCACGCGCACGCCGTTGCGCGACAGCTTGTCCATCGCGTCGATGACCTTCAGGTACTGGAGGTCCTTATGGGCCTTCACGTACATGATGTAGTCTTCGCGCCCTTCCACGCCGTAGATCTCCTTGACGAGCGTCTCGAGATCCTCGTTGCGGACGGGCCGCTTGTTCAGATAATACCGACCCTGATCGTCGATACCGAGCACCTGGTCTCCATCCTCTTCCGGGTGCGGCTTGAGGTTCTGCCCCTCAGGCGGCACGGCGGTGAAGCCCGCGTTGATCTGCGGGATCGTGATCATGAAGATGATCAGGAGCACCAGCATCACGTCGATCATGGGGGTGACGTTCGGATCGGCCTTTACGCCGCCGCCGCCGCCAGCACTCATACCCATGGCGCTACTCCTTTGGAGAAGCCCGACGGCGACGTCCCCGGAGGTGGGGACGTGCCGCTGGACCGACGGTGATTAGTTCGCGATCGGGGCCTGACCCTGCGTGTTGAACTCGCGCGTGAAGCGCGAGCGACCGAACTCGCCCGACACGTTCTTGATGAGGTAGTCGATCATTTCCTTCGACGTGTACGTCATCTCGGCCGTGAGGTTGTCGATCTTCGTCTGGAAGAAGTTGAACGCCCACACCGCCGGAATGGCGACGCCGATACCGATGGCCGTCGTGATGAGGGCTTCGGCGATACCAGCCGCCATCGAGGAGATACCACCCGCACCCGACGTCGACATGGCCGTGAAGGAGTTGACGATACCCATCGTCGTTCCGACGAGACCGACGAACGGCGCCGTGGCACCGACCGTCGCGAGCACGGCCAGACCGCGCTTGAGGTCGACGACCGTCATCAGCATTTCCCGCTCCACCGCACGCTCCGCCGAGTTGATGTCGGCGACCGTCACCGAGCCGTCCTGGATGAGCGGACGGATTTCGCTCAGCGCGCCACCGAGCACGCGGGCGACGTGCGACTTCTTGTAGCCTTCGGCGAGGTTGATCGCCTCATTGAGGTTGTCTTCCTCGAGGAACTGCGAGAACTCCGGGGCGAACTTGCGGGTCTCGGCCTGCGCCTTCCGCATGGCCCACCACTTCTGGATGATGATACCGGTCGAGTAGGCGGACATGATCAAGAGCGTCCAGACAATGCCCTTGGCAAACCAGCCCATCTCGTGCCACAAGTCCATGATCGACATGTTCATGAGTCGAATCTCCTTTACGTGGGGTGTCGGTTAACGATTCAGTGAGAACTGGAACGGCTGCTGGACGAGCTGCTTCACTTTGCGTCCCCCGACTTCAGCGGGGAGGAAGCGCATACGCTGCAGCGCGTTCTTCACGGCGGTCGTGAACAGGTCGTTGTCAGACTTGAGCGCCTTGAAGGTGCCCATGTCGGCGCGACCGGTGGTGTCCACGACAAACTGGGCGAGGACGGTGCCTTCGATACCGGCGGTACGCAGCATGTCGGGATACGCCGGGCCCTGGGCACCGGGCGCCATCACGACGGGCTTTTCTACCTGGAAATCGAAGTACGGCTGGTCACCCTGCGGGACCGGCCCCTTGCCCCCTTCGACACCCTTGGCGATACCACCCGCGACGCCCTTGCCGGAGAAGTCGGCCTCGTCGGTCACCTTCTTCGACAGGTCGATGTCCGGAATGACGTTGGGGATTTCCACGGGTGCCGAGAGCACCTGGAACCCCTTCGGTGGCGGCGGAGCGGCCACGGCATCTGGCGGTGGCGGCGGCTTTTCCGGCTCGGGCGGCTTGGGTTCGTCTTTTTTCACTTCGACGAAATCCACCTTTTCGACCTTTTCCTCTTCCTGCATGAGGCCCGCGTTCTTCGTCACCGCAATCAACGCGGCGACGATGGCAACGTGGATGACCAAGGACGTAAAGGACCCGCCGGCACGTTTCTGCTTCTTCGCCGAAGACTCAAGCAGGTTGTTGAACATCTCGCTTGTCCGGGAAACGGGCTCGTATCGCTCGCCCGGAGGGTTCCGGGAGGCGACTTGCCGATTCTACGCCACGAACATGATCCGGCAATGTCGAAAAGATTACGATCCGATTAATCCCGTGTTACTCCCTCTTCATCCTCGGTGTCATCGAGGACACCGGCGTTCAGCACGGATTGGAACTCGCCCGTCATGCCGGAGCCTGGGAAACCGGCGAGCGGCAGCGTCACGGTGAACGTGCTGCCCCGTCCAAGGCGCGACTGGACCTCCAGTGTACCCGAGTGAGCCTGGGCGATCCATTGCGAAATCGCGAGCCCGAGCCCGAACCCTCCACGCTCACTCGCGCGCGAACGCACCCGATCGGCACGCCAGAAGCGTTCAAAGACGAACGGGAGGTCTGCGGCCGCGATGCCGATACCGGAGTCGCGCACCTCGAGCCGCGCCACGGGTGCTTCTCGGATGAGTGCAATGGTGACCGTCCCCCCTTTCGGGGTGTACTTGATCGCATTGGTCACGAGGTTGAGGAACAGCTGTCGCAGTCGCGTGACGTCGCCCAGCACTTCGGCATGTTCAATGGTCGGGGCGTCGATCGTCAGCTCCGCCTCCTCCGCCAGCAGACGTGCCGTCTCGACGATTTCCCGCGCGAGCGGCTCGAGATCGACGGGTTCCCGGAACACCTCGAATCGCCCTTCATCGGCGCGGGCCAGCGTGAGGAGGGAATCCACCAGGTCGGCCATGCGCGTGACCTGCTGCAGCGCTTCCTCGAGGGCCATCGCCTGCTCCACCTCCCCCGAGGTCGGCGACATCGCGCGCTCGATATCCGCCCGCATCACGGCGAGTGGGGTCTTGAGCTCGTGACTGGCATCGGCGGTAAACCGTCGCAACCCGGCGAACGAATCCTCCAATCGCTCTATGAAGGCATTGAGGGTGGCTGACAGGCGCGCCAGTTCATCACCGGCGGCCCCGATCGCGAGCCGCCGATGCAACGACCGTCCGTCAGTGATCGCCTCCACCTGATCGATCAGCCGATCGATCGGACGGAAGGCACGCCCGGCGATGATGTATGCGAACATCGCCGCCAGCGCGATCAGCAGCGGAAGGAACGGCAGAAACTGCAGCGCGGTCTCGGCTACGTCAGGTGGCAGCAGCGAAATACCACGCGCAGTGACCGCCGCGTAGACGCGATACCGCGCATTCTGACTGAGGGGGACCTCGCGCGTCGCGAGGTAAACTTCATCCGCGCGCATCACGACCAAGAGTGAGCGGCGATCCGGTCGCGCAGACCGCGCCGTGCTGCTGAACCGATCGCGGTCAGTCACCGAAAGCGCCCGGACCGGTGGGGACGCATAGATGTCGTAGCCGGTGCTATCCTGCACGAGGATGTAGCCATCGAGCATGGACAGGAACGCGCTCATGCGCTGGCCCATGGCGGGACCGGCCAGCGGATCCAGCTGCGCCACCACGGGCTCGGTACCCGTGCGTCGGGCCACGTCGATCGCGCGCACCGACAGATCCGCCTGCGCCTGCACCTGCCCCTTGAGGTCGTTCAGCATCACGGCACGGCGCACGACCAGCAGCGATGTGGTGAACACCAGCAAGGTCACGAGAAACGCGGCCGTCCAGGCGACGGTGAGACGGGTGCGGATGGAGCTCACGAGAAAACCGTCAAGCGCGGATCATGTAGCCCACCCCGCGTACGGTGGTGATCAGCTTCTTGTCGAACTTGGCGTCGATCTTCTTGCGGAGATGGTTGATCACCACGTCCACGATGTTCGTTCCGGGATCGAAGTGGTATCCCCACGCATATTCGGTAATGAGCGTGCGACTCATCACGCGTCCCGCGTGGCGCATCAGGTACTCCAGGACCGCGAACTCCTTGGGAGTAAGCTCAATGCGCTCCCCGCCCCGATGCACGTCGCGTGTGCCCTGATCGAGTTCCAGATCACCGACGCGAACGAGCGGCGAAGCCAACGCACGCGGCCGACGAAGCAGCGCCTCCACCCGGGCCAACAGCTCTTCGAATGCGAACGGCTTCGTCACATAGTCGTCCGCCCCCGCCCGCAAGGTCTCCACCTTGGCATCGACGGCGTCTT
>JBDKIJ010000267.1:0-7309 GCA_039797155.1 Gemmatimonadota bacterium
ACAAGGACTTCTCGCACGTCGTGCGCATCAACTACTACCCGCCGCGCGGCGACAACAAGGAAGGCTGGGACAACATCGACATCAAGGGGTGGCTCGGCTACCCGATGCAGATCAAGGTCAATTTCCTCTGCCGCGACTCCATTCTGGCCGCACCGCTCGTGCTCGATCTCGCGCTGTTCAGCGACTTTGCCCAGCGCGCCGGCATGAAGGGGATCCAGGAATGGCTGAGCTTCTACTACAAGGCGCCGATGACGGCCCCGGGCTTGCAGCCGGAACATGATCTCTTCATTCAGCAGACCAAGCTGAAGAACACCCTCCGTCACCTCATGGGTGAGGAGCAGATCACGCACCTCGGGCTCGAGTACTACCAGTAATGCGCACGCGCGCGCGTTGGATCGTGGGAGTCGTGGCGATGGTCGTGGCCGGTGCGATGAGCGCCGGCTGCGATGCGGGACGTCCGCCCATCCGTGAGCTCCGCTTTCGGACGGATTCGTTCGTCATCCGCGTAGCTCCGGAAGTCGTACCAACGCGCGCCTGGGAACCCACCTATTGGCGTGTGGTGATCCACGATCGCGAGACCGGAACGCCCATTCAGGGCGGACAGGGGCGGATCTTCGGGACCAATCAGGATCGCAAAACAGTCTCGAATGGTCTCGAGGAAACGGGCGAAATCGGGACGTATCGTAGCAACCTCATGTTCGTTACCGCCGGCATGTGGGCCATGGCGATCCAGTTCCGCCGTGACTCCACGCAGGTGCTGCAAAAGACGCAGGACTGGACGCAGGATGTGCTGGCGGCGGAGGAGCCAGGCGACTTTACACCGCCGCCGTCCACTCGGGCACCGGAATACGGCGCTCCGCCGGCTGCGCCCGCCACCCCGTCACGTACCAAGACTCCCTGATATGCGGCTTTTCCATCGGACCTCGCTCACCCCGGATACGGTGCTCGAGGCGGCCGATCGTTTCTTCGGCGCCCTTGGCCTTGTGCGTGGGGGCGCCGATGCACGTACACGGGCCTTCAGCGGGGCACTTGGTACGATGCGCCTCGCCGTCCGCATGGAAGGCGGGCACTACACGCTCGTGGAAGTGCACACCGATCAAGTTGGCGAGAGCCGACTCGATAAGAACGTGAAGAAATATTTCAACCTGCTGCATCGGACCGCGGACCCGCGGCACCTGATCGAGGCGGGGTACTGATGTCGGAAGACCGCGTCGGTCGGAACATCGGCGTCGGCTGTTTCACCGTGGTCATCGGCGGCATGAGCGGCGCGATGACCGGGGTCGGCATCGGCAAGCTGGTCGGCTTTTTCAATCGTTGTACGCCGGAGCCTGGACTGCCCGCCTGTGAATGGTGGGTGTTTGCCGGGTACGGTGCGGTCGTCGGCGCGATCACCCTGCCGGTGCTCGCGCTATGGCGACTGCGCGTGGCCGATCGTGCGGCCGACGCGGCTTCTACTGACCGAGGATGATCGAGTGGCACGCATCGATGTGATCATGCCGCAGATGGGCGAATCCATCGCGGAAGGAACCGTATCCCGCTGGCTGAAGAAGGTCGGCGACAGCGTGAAGCGCGACGAACCGATCTTCGAGATTTCCACCGACAAGGTGGATGCCGAGATCCCGTCGCCGTCTGCCGGCGTACTCGTGGAGATTCTCGTCGGTGAAGGTGCGACGGTGGCCGTGCAGACCATTGTCGCGCGACTCGAGACGGACGCAGCAGCTGCAGCGTCTGCGACGGAAACGCCTGCTGTGTCACCGGCCGCTACGACGGTAGCCGCGAGTGCTGCGCCGGTCGCATCCGGCGCAACGACCGCAGCGGCGCCGGCATCAGTCGCTGCACCTGCAACCGCCCCCGCACCAGTCGCTGCGCCCGCTGGGACCGTCGAGGAACGCCTCCGGACGAAGTCATCGCCGCTCGTTCGCAAGATGGCAGCAGAGCAGGGGGTGGAACTTTCGACGTTGTCCGGGTCGGGGATCGCGGGCCGCGTAACGCGGCGCGATCTGGAAGCCTTCCTCGCCGCTCGACCGGCCGGGGCGTCGCGCGGAGGCGCCTCGATGCACGCGCCCGGTGGCGTGGACCAGCACGGTCCGATGCCGACGGCGTGGGCCGGCGACACCGTGGAGCCGATGTCCAAGATCCGTCGGATCACCGCGGATCATATGGTGCAGGCCAAGCGGGTGGCTGCGCACGTCACCACGTTCTTCGAGAGCGATCTCACCCGCGTGGCGCGCATTCGTGCGGCCATGCGCAAGGATTTCGAAGCGCAGACGGGGCAGAAGCTCACCTATATGCCGTTCATTCTGCAGGCGGTGTGCGCGCAGCTGAAGCGGCATCCGGTGCTCAATGCGGCAGTCGCAGGGTCCGAGATCATCTATCGCCGCCCCATCAACCTCGGCATTGCCGTCGCACTGGAGCCCACCGGTCTGATCGTCCCGGTGCTCAAGCATGCCGACGAACTCTCGCTGACCGGCCTGGTGCGTGGGGCGAACGATCTGGCGGCGCGTGCTCGCAGCAAGAAGTTGAGCCCCACGGATGTGCAGGATGCGACGTTCACCATCACCAATCCGGGCACTTTTGGTAGCCTGTTCGGCACGCCAATCATCCCCGTGGGAACGACGGCTATCCTCTGCCTCGGGGCCATCGAGAAGCGCCCCAAGGTGGTGACGGGACCGGACGGTGAAGATACCATCGCCATTCGGACGTGCGCGTACTTTGCGCTCTCGTTCGATCATCGCGTGGTCGATGGTGCCGACGCGGATCGCTTCATGGGCGACCTCAAGAAGGCGCTCGAATCGATCAGCGAACCGTCGGTCTGACGGGGCGGTGTCGGTGGCGCGCCGGCTCGTCATTCGCGAACGCGTCGTCCCCGACCAGGAACGGACCGGGTACGAGGCGTCGGTGCGCGCGTGGGAACGCATGGCGAAAGCGGCATCGGCACATTTCTGGGTCTTCGAACATATCAGCGAACGCGGGCGCTTTGTCGAGTTTGTTGAAGCGGCCGACGACGCGGCGCTGCACGCCGTGCTCGGTGATTTGCCGAGCGATCGCTGGACGGAATTTCAGGGGGGATGACATGCCCACACGGCGCATGACAATCGATGGACGCGAGTGGCAGGTGTATCCGTCAGGCTTTCTCACGCAGTATGTCGGCGACGAGTTCGGCCTCATCTTCGTGACGGGCAGCGGCGCGTCGCGTGAGGTACGGGTGACCCGCTATTCGCCCATGGGTGTCCGGTCTCGTGAACAGGCGTTGGCGGAGTTCGACGATGCGCAACTCCGCACGCTGTTTCTGACCTCGCAGCCGGGAGATCGGTCGCCGGAAGCCGGTTACCACAAGTGACAGGCGAAGCCGGCACGCCGGCCTTCGTGGATCTGCAGGTCCATACGACCGCATCGGACGGCGCCCTCTCGCCGACCCGGGTGCTGGAAGCGGCGCGCGCCGCTGATCTCTCGGCGATTGCCATAACGGATCACGACACCGTGGATGGTTTGGCCGAGGCGGAGGAGGCCGGGGCCAGACTCGGTGTGCGCGTGGTGCCGGGCGTCGAACTCAGCACCTACTTCGACGACGATGAGCTGCACCTCCTCGGATTGCATCTCTCGATTCCCGAGGCGATGCGAGCGGCGCTCGCGGACCTGCGCCGGCAACGAGTCGATCGCGCCGAGAAGATCGTCGCCATCCTCAATGCACACGGCATCCCCATCACGATGCACGCGGTCATGGGCGAAGCCGGCGATGGCGCTGTGGGTCGGCCGCATATCGCCCGGGCACTGCTTGCCGGCGGATGGGTGCGCGAGTTCCGCGAGGCGTTTGACAAGTGGATCGGCTTCGGACGACCCGCCTACATGGCCAAGGATCGCTTTGAGGTCGCTGATGCAATTGCCCTCGTGCACGAGGCCGGTGGGCTCGCTGTCTGGGCGCATCCGGGTGAGGAAGCGACGCCGTCGCGTATTCAACGATTGGTCGACGCCGGGCTCGATGCGGTGGAGGTCCTGCATCCGTCCCATCCGCCGTACCTCGTGCAGCGTCTGATGGGGTATGTGGAGCAGGCGGAGATCCTGCCGAGCGGTGGGAGTGACTGGCACGGAACCCAAGACGGTCACCGCCGGCTTGGGGGGCAGCTCGTGCCGAAGGTGTGGCTCGATTGGCAGGATGCCCATGTCGCAAAGCGCGCCGGGCGCTGACGCTTCGAACGCTCCTGACGAAGGCGCCCACGTCGCCGTCGTAACGGGAGGAGCGCGGCGAGTCGGTGCCGCCCTGGTCGAGGGGCTCGCACGCGACGGGTATCAGGTGGTGTTGCACCATGGCCACTCGCCTGATGCGGCGGCGCAGGTCGCCATGCGCATCCAACAGCAGTACCGCGCGCGGGTGACCATCGTGCAGGCCGATCTGGCGCAGCCCGAGGGCGCTTCGCAGGTGATCGACCATGCCATGCAGCACTTTGGTCGGGTGGACGTCGTGGTCAGTTCCGCCAGCCTGATGCGCGCAATGCCGTTTGATGCGGTCACCGTAGCGGCGTGGGATGAGACGGCCAACGTGAATCTGCGGGCGCCTTTCTTCCTGCTGCAGGCGGCTGCGCGCGTCCTGACCGAGGGAGGCGTCTTCATCCAGATTGCCGATCACCTCGCGCATGAGACCGCCTTCCCCCAGTTGATGGCGCACGCCGTCACCAAGGCGGGTCTCGAACAACTGGTCCGCGCGGGTGCTGATCTGCTCGCACCGCGCTGTCGCATGAATGCCGTGGCCCCCGGGCTGGTGTTGCCTCCGGACGACATGTCGCCGGCCACGCTCGAGCGATTCCTGCGCGATGTGCCGCTGGGGCGCATCGGCTCCCCCGACGATGTGGTGGATGCCGTGCGATACCTCATTCGAGCGGCCTACGTCACCGGGACCATACTCACCGTGGACGGCGGGCGGCATCTGCGCCGATGATCCAGACGGTGCAGATCGCCCAGCGCGTACCGCTCGCGTTCGGTCGCATTGTCGTGATTGGCGGTGGCTGCTACGGGAGTTGGTATACGGGGCAGTTGCAGCGCGCCCTTCAGCGCGGTGCGCTGACCGCCACGGAGATTGTGGTCGTCGACCGTGATCCGTCATGCCGCGTTGCACGACAGCTTGAAGACGGCGTCTACCGTGACGCGCCCGTGGTGCTGGTCACCCAGGACTGGCAGCCCTATCTCGGCCACTGGCTGGCTGCCGACCCCGCGACGATTGCGGTCGACGCCTTGGTCCCGTCGCCGCTGATGCCGCATCTGCTGCTCGACTGGCTCGTCGAGCGGGCCAGGACGCGCTGGCCGGATCGCACCCTGACCATCCAGCCACTGCGGCAGGCACCGCCCACTCCGTGGGAGCGCGCGGCACCGGACGGGCGGCACTATGTCAGCTTCGCCACCTGGACCTGTCCGGTGAACTGCATCGAACCGGCAAAGTGCCCGGCGACGCGCGGCGAGCGAAGCTGGTCGATGCCACAGGTCGTGGACCGCGTTGCGGCCGACGATCCGCAAATCGTCGGGGCCGTTACTTTTCACTGCCGACACCGCACATACGGAGTCGGCATGATCGACGCCTCGGAACTGCTGGACGCCGATCGGCGCGTCGCGCAATGGGGACGCGAGGGGCCGGCCCAGGTATTAGTCGGCACCGTCTCGCATTGCCACGGCGCCTTGGGGCTGTTGTCTGTTGCTTGACCTCTGTCCATCCACTCATGAGCACTGCCTTGAGCACTGAAAACGTCGTCATCATCGGCTCTGGTCCAGCTGCGTGGACTGCTGCCATCTACGCAGCACGCGCCAACCTGCGTCCGCTGGTTTTCGAAGGGGAGCCGGTGGGCACGGAATTGCCGGGGGGACAGCTCATGCTGACGACGGACATCGAAAACTTCCCGGGATTTCCCGAAGCGTTGAGCGGTCCCGAATTGATGGACCGCATCAAGGCGCAGGCGGTCCATCATGGGACGCGCGTTGTCTCCGAGCTCGTGAAGCGTGTCGATCTGGCGCAACGCCCGTTTCTGATCACGCCGAACTATTCGGAGCCCATCACGGCGCACACGGTGATTGTCGCCACGGGGGCGGCCGCCAAGTGGATCGGGCTCGACAACGAGATGCGCTTGGCCCAGCAGGGCGGTGGCGTTTCGGCCTGCGCCGTGTGCGATGGCGCGATGCCGTTCTATCGCAACAAGCGGTTGGCCGTTGTTGGTGGTGGTGATACGGCGATGGAGGAGGCGATGTACCTCACCAAGTTCGCGAGCGAGGTGGTCGTCATCCACCGGCGTGATGCGTTCCGCGCATCCAAGGTCATGGCCAACCGCGTCCTCAATCATCCCAAGGTCCGCGTGTTGTGGAACACCCAGGTGACCGACGTGCTCGGGAGCGACGCGATCACGGGACTTCGCCTTGAGGATACCGTAACGGGCGCGTCGAGCGAACTCGAGGTCGGAGGGTTGTTTGTGGCGATCGGTCATACGCCGAATACCCGCTTCCTCGAGGGGCAACTCGCGACCTCGGAGCATGGCTACATCAAGGTGGCGTCGTGGCGGACCGCCACAACGGTGGACGGCGTGTTCGCCGCCGGTGACGTGATCGATGACTACTACCGACAGGCGATCACATCGGCGGGCACTGGCTGCATGGCGGCGCTCGAGGCAGAACGGTGGCTTGCGCATCATGGCCTCGGCGAATCCTCGATGCCGGAGACGGCGGCGTCTCCCAACGGGCATCAGGGATGAGCTCGTCGCCGCTGCACATCCAGCAGCTCACGGTCGGACCGCTGCAGGAGAATTGCTGGCTGCTCGTGGATCCGGAGTCATCGGCCGCGGTGCTCGTTGACCCTGGGGATGAGCCGGAGCGTCTGATGGCCGCGGTCGCCGCCGCGGGCGCCACGCTCCAGGCGATATGGCTGACCCACGCGCACTTCGATCACGTCGGGGGCATCGCCGGCGTTCGACGGGCCGCACCGGTCCCCGTGCTCTTGCATCCCGCGGATCGCGTCCTGCTTGATCGTGCGGCCACCAGCGCGGCCGCATGGAACCTGTCGATCGAATCGCCGAACGTGGATCCCACCCCCCTCGCCGAGGGGGACACCGTCACCGTGGGTCGATTCACCTTCGACGTCTGGCATCTGCCGGGGCACGCGCCGGGGCACGTCGCGTTCATTGGACATGGTGAGTGCATCTCCGGCGATCTCCTGTTCGCCGGCTCCATCGGCCGTACCGACTTCCCGTTGTGCGATCCATCCGCCATGCATGCGTCGCTGCAGCGGATGGCAACATTGCCGCCGGAGACTCGGGTATTGCCGGGGCACGGTGTTCCT
>JBDKIJ010000268.1:0-4923 GCA_039797155.1 Gemmatimonadota bacterium
TTTGCCCCGGCGCCAACCGGGTGGCTGCATCTTGGCCACCTCGTCAACGCGATCCACGTATGGGGTCTCGCCCGGGCGCGCGGTGGCGACGTGGTGTTGCGTCTCGAGGATCACGATCGCACGCGCTGTCGACTGGAGTTCGAGGTGGGCCTGCTGGCCGATCTCGAGTGGCTCGGTCTTGAACCCGATCAGTTCGATGTCGCCAGTTTTCGTGCGGATCCGAGCGGGCATCCGGCGCGCCAGTCGAATCAGGACGCGCGCTACGAGCGGGCGCTGGAACAGCTCGCGACGCGTTCCCTGATCTATCCGTGTGTCTGCTCGCGACGGGATATCGCGCACCGTGTGCCGCACCACGAAGGAGAGGAGCCACGATATCCGGGCACCTGTCGGATAGCCCGCATCGATCCGAAGGTCACCTCGGCGCGGCGCTTCATCGTGCCACCCGATATGGTGGCGTTTCACGATCTCCGTCTTGGGTGGCAGGAGCAGCGACCCGCGCAGCAATGCGGCGATTTTCTGCTACGCGATCGCCATGGCCACTGGACCTATCAGTACGCGGTCGTGGTGGATGATCTGGTGCACGATATCGATGTGGTGATCCGTGGTGAGGATCTCTTGGCGAGTACGGGCCGACAGCTGATGCTGGCACGCGCCTTGGAGCGTGAACGGATGCCGGTCTTTCTGCATCACGCGTTGCTGGTCAATCCGGATGGGCGCAAGCTCAGCAAATCGCACGGGGATACGGGCATCCGAGAATTGCGAGCTGCCGGGTGGAGTCGTGAGGCGCTCTTCGGCATGGCAGCACATCACGCCGGGCTCCAAAACGACACGCGGCCACTGTCGTTGGACGACGTGGCCGCGCTCTTTGCTCCCTGAACGGGTCGGTGGTCAGCGCACGCCGAGGAGCGCGATCACCGTAAGCAGCACGAACTGGGGCCCTTTGAATCCATCCGTGCGATCGTCGTAACTCTCCTCCAGCGAATGGGCGCCAGTGCCGCGACCACCGCCATCCAACGTCACGGCGGGAATCCCGAGATTCATCGGGACATTCGCGTCGGTGCTGGAGGTCGTCAGCGGCGCATACACGTTCATCGTGCGTGCGGCCGCGAGCGCGGTACGCACAATTGCCGTGGAGTCTGGCGTCACGCCCGCGGGACGAAGACCGATGGTGTCGATGACCACCGACAGGGCGGCATTGCTGCGTGGCCAGCGCGCCTTTTCCTCCGTGACCGCATCACGCAAGGCGCGCTGCAGGCGCCCATCGATCTCGGCGAGCGCCGCAGCCGATTCACTGCGCAGGTCGATCTCCATGTTCGCTTCGAACGGGATGGAGTTCACCGACGTCCCGCCCGAGACGATGCCCACGTTGAAGGTGACCTTCGGCTTCGTCGAGGCCTCGAGGTCGGCGATCTTGGCGATTGCGCGGCCCATGGCGTGCATCGGGTTCGGCATCCCGAAGGCCCCGTAGCTGTGGCCGCCCGGGCCTTTGTAGTGGACGCGATACCGATTGCTGCCGACGCCACCGTTGGTGATCCCGAAACCGGTCCCATCAACGGAGATGAACATATCGATCGAGTCGCGGAGCGGAGACGCGAAGAGCGCCCGCATGCCGCGAAGATTCCCCGGGCCTTCCTCACCGACGTTGCCGGTCACCAGCAAACGTCCGCCGAAGGGAATCATCTGTGCCACGATCTGTCGACTGACCGAGAGCACGACGGCGAGTCCACGGCAGTCATCACCAATGCCAGGGCCTGACAGCTTGGTGCCGTCCCGTTTCACCGTGACGTCCGTGCCTTCGGGGAAGACGGTGTCAAGATGGCCGGCCAGCAGCAGCGTGGGGCCTGGACCCGTACCCCGGATTTCACCGATGACGTTCCCTTCGGCATCCGTACGCACGTTCTGGACGCCCACGTCGCGGAGCATGCGCGCGTACGCGACCGCGCGCTGCTGTTCCTTGAACGGCGGGGCCGGGATCTGGCAGATCGCGGCCTGCTGATCGAGGGTCCAGGCGTTGTCCTGATTGAGGCTCGCGAAGGCTGCTGCGACGCTCTTGTGCGCAGCGACTGCATCAACACGCGCTTCGAGTGGCGTCGGCTTGGTGGCGGCCGGTCGAGCTGGTGTCTGCGCGCTCAGCGGTGCGGCGACCACCGGCGTGGTGACCACCGTCGCGAAAAGGGCGGCTATCGCGACACGATGTGTACGAAGGCCTCGGGAAAGATGGCGTGGCGTCACGGATCAGGAGGTGATGGTCAGGGTGCCGGCGGCCGCATTGAGCGTGGCCGTGAATTCGCGCAGGGCGGAGGCTTTCTCCCCGCCCGTCCATGCCCCGGTATTGCTGAAGGTGGCCCCATGCACCGGGCAGCGGAATCCGGTGCCTTGAATCGCCACGGTGCCACCTGCGTGTGGACAAACCAGCGAGAAGGCGCGATACCGGTCGGACGCACTGCGGACAATGGCGATCGGCGACGAGGTGGCCGTGATACTGATGATCCCGCCCACGTTGGCGAGCGCCGGATAGTCCGCGAGGCGAACGGTCGTGGTTCCGGTAAGCGTCGGGACCGTTCCGCTGGGCCCTGGTTCGGTCGTGCTCTCATCCGACGAGCAGGCCGCGAGGAATGCCGCTACGGCACCCAGGGTGCTTGTCGCGAGGAAGTCACGGCGGGACTGGCAATTGGTGCAGGCGTCCATGTTCCGGTTGGTTGGGAGGGAAGAGGTCACCACGGGGATGTCACACGCGAAGCGCGGCGGCGGCCCACTTGGCGGGCTCCGTGTCGCTTTCAAAGATGACGGCGGGATCCACTACCAGGACCTCGCCGTCACGCGTTACCTGCATGCGGTCCATGTTGCGTGTCGCGCGCCCACTCACGAACGTGCCATTCGGCTTGTACTTCGACTTGTGTCGCGTGCACTGAAAGCCGGCATTCTTCGGCAGCGCCTTGAGCGCGGTATTCTGATGCGGGCACGAGAGGGCAAACGCGAAGACTTCGCCTGCCGAACGGCAAATGATCACCTCGTTGGCCGAGTCGATCGAGACCCCATCCGCGCCGGGTAGCGGATATCGCAAGGTCCGACCGGCGCCGCGCGGTTCGAGTGCGGCAATCGAACCGATGGGCAGGAGCGAACCTGCGGCGAGCAGGCCGAGCGCCGCCACCGAGTCGCGCAGAAACGAGCGGCGCGCCGTGCAGCCGGAACACGAGGAAGGGGAGACGTCAGCCATGTGTAGTCGAGCAAAAAGGTAGGTAGGTCAGCCGTTACTGATGACGACCCCGAGGACCACGATTACTACCCAGCCCGCGAAACTCAGTTGCGCACTGCGCCGCAGGGCCGGCATGGGCGACAAGACCCCATCCGCTTCGCCATCGCGTTCCGCCGCCGCTTCGAGGCGCCGCATCCGGACGCCGTTCGCCAGCAGCAGCAGCAGGGTGCCCATCTTGGCCCAGAACACCCAGGAGACGGCATAGGTTGCAATGTCCGCCGTCGCGAGCGCGATTCCACTGAGGTTGGTCACGGCGAGCGCCGCAATGACCCAGCCATGCGTGGCGGACAGCATAGGCAGCAGGGCGGAAGACGTCTGCTCCCCTGATCGTGTGATCAGCAGCAGTCGATCCGCACCGACGGCGACGCCTCCAGCCAGAAACATCGCCACCACGTGCAGCGCAATCAGCGCCGTCGAAAGCCACGTGCTTTCCGCAAACAGATCCGCCCACGGCTGGAGCGCGGTCGCAAGGAGATCAACCATCGGCACCTAGTTTCCGATCAGCATGATGAGCCAACTGGCTGTTGAGAGACCCATGGATCCCAACGCCATGTTGCGGTGACGAGTTCGCCCATCAACCTCCTCACGCGCCTCGTCTGCCAGGCGCGTTCCGGTATACGCGAAGCCAGCGCTTGCCGCGGTGAAGAGCACGCTATGGACGATGCGGCGCGTACGCCCATTCGGGTCACTTCGACCTTCCCAGAGATTCCATGCCCCGGTGACGGTGTTCACACCGAAGAGGCCGGCCGTGGTCATGGCGGCCGGCTTGTGGAGTTGCCGAGCCCACTCCGGCGCATCGGCGCCCTTGGACAGGATTTGGTCGCCGGATGCAAACGAGACGGCGAACAGCGGCAACATGGCCCAACTGAGCGTCTTGTGAATCGTCAGACGTCGGCCGTAGCCATCGGAGTAGGTGACCGACTTCGCTCTGCGGCGTCCCACCGTGTCCTGTCCGACCTCAGCGGCTGGTCGCGCCAGCGCAATGCCCGTGGGCAGCACCGGCGCGAGGCTTGGGGCGAGGCTTGGGGCGAAGCTCGGGGCCGGCTCCGGGTCGGCGACTTGCATGGCGGTGGCCAGTGATGGCAGCAGGGCCATACCGGCAAACAGCGTAGCGCGATGAATCCGGTGCATGGGCGAGATCCTGAGGGGGGGACGCCGGAACGTTTCGTGAAATCTACTCAATTTGCCAACACGCATGAGCCGGTCCGACCCCATCGTTTCGTAACGGGACCCGTCCAACGCGACTTTGTTAGATTCTGTGATCATGCCCGTGCGTACCCTGGTCACCCGTTCAGCTCGATCCGGCGCCGGGGCGCTCCTTGTCGGGTTGGGAGCCTGCCTGCTGGGGGCGGGCGCACCGCGGGTGGTGCTTGGTCAGCGGATCGCTCGCTGTGCCCCGTCGGAGCGGGTGCATTCCGTCAGTTTTCGCGGGAGCCCGCACTTCGACGTCCTGACGATGGCGACCAGCCTCGTCACGCATGAGCCGGCGTTTGCTACGCGTGTGCTGCGCATTGGCACCGCCCCCTGTCTCGATTCGCTCGAGCTCCAGCGGGACGCCCTGCGGCTTGCGGTGCTCCATCGGCAGGCCGGCTGGTTCCGCGCAACCGTCGATCCGAAGGTACAGCGTAGCCGGCGTGGCGTGCGCGTCGAGTTTGTGGTGACCCCTG
>JBDKIJ010000269.1:0-3663 GCA_039797155.1 Gemmatimonadota bacterium
TGTTCGGCGAGGCAGCGGAGGACCGGATCCTCCGGGTCCTGTACGTCGACGACTTCGCAGAGACTCCCACCCGAATCACAGACGAAGTGGGCGTAGCCGTAGATCTCCTTCGCGCGCTCGATGAATTCGGGGACATCTAGGAGCGCGTGGACCTCGGCGTGCCGGTGCTGGGCCTGGCGGCGACGATACTCGTCGAACGGGATCCCACCCAGCGAAGGATTTCCCGGCTTGCCAAGGTAGGTCGACAGCGGGCTGAGATTCTCGAAGGTGATGTTCGACCGGATGTAGATCGAGTCCGACCGGAGCAATTGCCGCAGGAACGGCACCTTCATCGCTTCGCGCTTGAAGTTGTCGACGATGTGCTCGCCCATGTACCGCGTCCCGATGCGGTAGTCCACGGAGTACTGGAACCAGTCGTGGCGCTGTAGGAGTCGCGACAGGGTCGTCTTCCCGACGCCGGACATGCCGAAAAAAGTCACGGCGTGGGCCGGCTGTTCGCGCAGCGCGCGACCGGATTCAAAGCGCATGATGTCGCACTCGGCCGTTCACGGCGCCTGACGCGCCAGCGCGCGCGAGCCCGCATACAGGTAGGTGGCGCGTCCGTTCTCGAGGCGAGCGGAAAGGCGCATCGTCGCGCCGTTCGGCAGTCGCGCGGTGAACGCCGTGGACGATTCCATCTGCACGGGGACGCTCTGGCCATTCTGACGCAGCATCAGCTGCCCGTCGACGTCGACCAGCTCGAGCACGTTCGCGGCCATGGCATAGCGCCCCACGAGCGCCGATTTCTCGGCCGCTGTGGCCGTACGCACGGTGGCCGTGGCGGGCTGCGGCCATGGCGCGCCGATCACGCCCTGCCACGCGGCACTCATGATCGGCGCGATAGCCTGCGGCGCGCCATTCACCAGCACCATCACCGCAGCCTTTCGCTCCGGCAGCATGAGCAGTTCCGCGTTGTAGCCATTGATCGATCCGCCATGCGTCCAGACGGGTTCGGAACGACCATTCAGGCGTATCGAGCCCACCATCAGTCCGTATCCGTAGGTCAACGAATCCATGACGCCGCGCCCGGGGAGTGGCACGTAGCCGGTGGCCAGTCGACGTACCGCACCGCGCGACATGATCTGCCGCCCGTCGATCTGTCCACCGTTCATCAGCATGATGGCGAAGCGTGCCAACTCGGGCGCACTTGTGAAGAGAAAACCAGCGGGCCACTGGGCCGTGTTCTCCGGCATCGGTCGCACGACCGTGCTGGTGCCCTTGCCGGCAGGGTCGTGGCCCATGGCGATCGGCCATGTCAGCGCTTCGAGGGGGCGGAAAGTACTGCGGGGCATGCCGAGGGGACGCAGCATGAGCGAGTCCACGAGTGTTCCGAAACGCTTCCCGGTCGCAGCCTCCGCCACATAACCGGCCATCGAAATGCTCGGATTCGAATAGGAGAACGTGCGCCCCGGTTCCGTAAAGAAGAGGGTGTCGCCCACCTCGCGCATTACTTCACCAAGCGCTCCTTCACCCATGCGCCCATACGCCACGGCGTTGTCGAGCCATCCGGCATTGTGGGTCATCAGCTGGTGTGTCGTCACGGCGCCGACGCGCTTCCCCTGCAACGACGGGACATAGCGGGCGATCGGCCGCTGCATGTCCAGTGCGCCACGCTCCTCGAGTTCCGCCAGCAGGGCACCAGTGAACATCTTGCTCACCGATCCGACGCGGAGGAGCATCTGCGACGTCATCGGCTGACCGGTTTCGACATTCGCGAGACCGTAGCCCTGCAGGTAGGCGACACGGCCATCTACAACCACCGCGATCGTCGCACCGGGCGTTCCGGCGCCAGCAATCGCGGCGCGGGCAACCGAGTCGAGACGCGTGCTCCACGACGGGGAGGATTGGGCGAACCCCAGCACAGGGGTGACGAGCAACGCGGCCGCGAGGCGGCGCCCGGCTGACGCGATCGAGGGGAATGAGCTCATGCCCCGAAAATAGCGCGCGGCGAGGCCGCTGGTGGCCTCGCCGCGCGATGTCCGGCGTGTCGGATCGTTACGGATGGTTACGGCACGATCGGCTTCGGTGGCTCGACCTTGCCGCTGCCCTTCACATGGATATCCATCCAGGCCACCCAGCGCGCCCAGAGATCGAGATCGCTGGCATAGGTCGCCACGCTGTGATCCTCGTACGGGTACATGTAGAGGGCGGCGGGTTTCCCGAGTCCCTGCAGCGCGGCGAAGAGTCGGGTCGAGCTGAGCGGGGCAGTTCCGGTGTTCTGGTCTTCCCACGCGTGGTAGAGCAGGAGGGCGCCCGCCAACTTGTCCGCGCGAAGGAATGGCGACATGTCCATGTACGTCGCCTGCGCCTGGAAGAAATTGCGGCGCTCACTCTGGAAGCCGAACGGCGTCAGCGTCCGGTTGTACATCCCGTCCCCCGCGATGCCCGCCTTGAAGTTGGGCATCAACGTCATGGCGTTGACGGTGCTGAAGGCCCCGTAGCTGTGCCCGCCGATCCCCATCTTGTCGCGGTCCACGAAGCCGCTGTCCACCGCCGCGTCGAGTACGGCGTCGAGATTCTCTTCAAGGTCACGCGTGTAATTGTCGTTCATCCGCCCCGCGTCGCCGTAGATCGGAATATCGGGCTGGATGAAGGCATAGCCCTGTGACACCCAGAGCTGCATGCTCGACGCCGGACGGGCTGACGGCACGGTGGGGAACGCATTGATGTTCACGCTTTGCCGCGACTGCTCGTACTGCGCGAGGGTGCTATACTCGCGCGGATAGAACCAGATGATGCCGGGGAGTCGATTGCCCGGCTTCCAGTCGCGGGGCAGGGTGACTTCGACCCAGTACTTCGTCCCGTCGCGTGGGCGCGTGACCTGAAAGCGCTTGAACTGCGCGCCGCTCACTTCCGGGCCGACATCCACATTCTTCGTGAGCGGCTTCGCGTCGGCGCTGCCTGCCGTGCGCAGCCAGGCATCGGTGATGGTGGTGCGATTCTCCCGCGTGACGATGAACTGTTGCACGTCGGCATCGAGAGCGGCCACGAACTCTTCGTACAGATCGGCCGGTGAATCCATCACGCGCGTGCGCGCCTTGTTGGTGATGTCGAGTCGATCGACCCACGGGCGCGGTGCCTGCTGGTACCAGTTCGCCCCCGGCGCACGCGTCCCGGTCAGCGCGACCTGCGTGCCGTTCTTGCCGAGCAGGACGTAGGTGGCGTTGCCGATGCGGCGGGTCACCAGGGTTCCCGCGGTACTGTCGCTGGTGCTGCGTCCCCCACCGAAGCCGCCACCACCGAAGGCCGGCATGGCAGCCGGCAACGACACATTGCGACCGAGATTCCAGCGTTGGGCCGGATCCTTCACCCGCACGGCGATGACGGCGCCACTATCGCTGACAAACATGGTGCTGCTGTCGAGGCTGAAGAGCACTGTCCCCAGCTGCGGGCCGCCACGATAGAGCACGGTCGTATCGTTGGGGCCATAGGGGGCCTTCCACGCCACCACCATCCCGCGTGGTGCGCGTACCTGGAGCGGCGCGTTGCCGCCGCGCGGGCTTGGCCCACCTTCGGCGCCATTGCGACTACCCGACGTTGTGGGCGGCGCGGCTGGCGCCGGGACGTTCTGTACGTACAGCAGGCCGGGGGCAATCGGATTCCACTGCAGGTTGCGTTTGCTGG
>JBDKIJ010000270.1:0-4242 GCA_039797155.1 Gemmatimonadota bacterium
TCAAGCAGGGCGAAGTCGGTGGTTCGACGCCCGGCTGCGAGCTTGATGCCCACCGCGCCCCGCGCCACCCAACGCTCGATCTCCGCCATCGCGTGTGCCGAGTAGTTCGGATTGACCGCCACGAAGGCCTTCACCCGCGGTGATTCGGCCACGGCAAAATCGAACATCCAATCATTCGCGCGCGTCTGGTCCTCGGGGGAGGCGAAGTACGTCGGCGACGTGTAGCCCCACGATCCAAGCACCGACGCCACGTGGCAGCGGATTCCCATCCGCGCCCCGGCGTCAAGACGCGAGGCGTTGTACGTCGCCCAGTCGGCGCGATTGGTGAATGGCGTGTGGAAGTGGGCGTGTGGGTCGATGAGCGGTGCCGCCCCACCGAGCAGTTCCGAGGTCTCAATCATGCGACATCCCTGATGTGGGGAGCATGGCGCCAAGATGCAGGACGTCGACGGCCGTCTCGAGCGCCCGCTCCACGTCGGCACACGCGGCATCGTCATGGGCCAGTGCGCCGAACTGATAGGCGCCCCGTTTCAGCAGCAAACCGGCATGCGCGGACACGGCCACCACGCGATCGAGCGCCCCGTCGTGCTCCGCCACCAAGCGCCACATCACATCCGGCCCCTCGGCGCGCACCCCCAGCTGCGGGACACGATCCAGCGCGGTTTGCACAATGCCGCGCAACCGTGCCCCGGCCGCCGCCATGCCGCGGCAGACGTCCTCCCGTTGATGGCGCGCCATGACGGCACAGGCGGCGGCGAGCCCGGTGCTTTCGGTGGCTGCCGTCGAAGAGATCCAGGTGCGACGTGCGGCGTCCATGCTGGCGACCCGCCCGACGACGGCGGCGAGCGGATAGCCGTTCGCCATCGCTTTGCCGAGCGTGGTGAGATCGGGGAGGATGCCCGTGAGTGCCTGAACACCACCCGTTCGCACGCGGAAGGCGGTCTTGACCTCGTCGAAGATCAGCACGGCGCCATGCGTGTCGGCGAGACGGCGCGCCGCCAAGAGCCACGCGGCATCGGCGAGGTCGTGCACAAGCGGCTCGATCATGATCGCGGCGGGCGGCGGCCCGTCGGCGACCGCAGTCTCCAGCGCCGCGACGTCATTGAATGGCACCCACGTGACGTCATCCTGGACACTTCCCGGTACACCCGCCGCGTCGCTGCACCAATCCAGCCACCCGAAGTACCCCGATGCGACGATCCGCGTGCGCCCCGTGAGGGTGCGGGCAATTCGGATAGCCGCGGCGTTGGCCTCCGCACCAGTGCGGAGAAAGCGCACCTGCTCCGCACAGGGGATGAGCGACACCAGCTGCTCCGCCGCTTCGACTTCCAGCCTATGGGGTAACGCGCTGACGTTGCCATCCCTCGCGGCCTGCACCACCGCCTCGGTGACCTCCGGATCGGCGTAGCCAAAGCCGACGGCTCCCAGGGCCATCCCACAGTCGGTGAAGCGACGACCGGCAGTGTCCCATACGGCGCACCCCTCCGCGCGCACGAAATGCGTGGGGACCAGCGGATCCCGGGCGAAGTAGCCGTACAGCGCATCCGGCCTTCGACTTCCAGTGGAACTGCCACCCGGAAGCACCGCCGCGGCACGATCCCGCCACACGTCGCGCCGGGACGGCGTCACGGCGTGGATGACTCCCGCTCGGCCAGTGCCTTCTCTACCGCGAGGCGGGTCTCACGCTCGATGGTACGCAGGACTTCGATACTCGCGGTGCGGATGAGCAACAGCTCGCGAGCGTCAGGTGATGCCCGGAATACGAGCGAACGAAACGCACGCATCACCAGCTCCTCATTGCGCGTCCCGAAGTAGCGGATCGCCTCGAGTGCGTTCCGCATATCCGTGATGGTCTGCTCCATCGCGTCCTTGGTTGGCGCGCCGGCGGCATGCTTCGGTCCGGGGATCTTCTTCGTCGCATCTCCGGCGAGGAGATGCAGCTCGTACAGGGCGAGGAGGCACGCCTGCGCGACGTTCAGCGAGAAGTGCTCGGTCGTAGGGATTGTGGCAATGGCATGACACTGATCCAGGGCCTCATTGGGCAGCCCATGATCTTCCCGTCCGAACATGATCGCGACCCGTCCTTCCTGCGCATGCTGGAGCAAGTCTTCGGCGGCCGACCGCGGCGTATGGCGCGCCCACCGCGCGGCCTGACGCCGTCCGGAAAAGCCGACCACGTACACGCAGTCGGCGAGCGCCTCCTCGATCGTATCGAAGTGCCGGATCCGTGCGACGATGTCACGCGTATCGTGCGCGACCTGCTCGATCCGATTCGGATCGTAGGCGCAAGGACGGATCAATCGCAGGTCGGCAACGCCCATGTTCTTCATCGAACGGACGACGCCGCCGATGTTGATCTGGTCCTGCGACTCGAACAGCACCACCGTGACGGCGGAGAGAAGGGATTCAGCCATGCGCGGAAGATAGCGGATTCGGGGACAGCCGGTCTTCGTGCGCGGGGAACCGCAGGACCAGAGGGTGCGCTGATGCGTGGCGGTCCCCCCGGAGATAGCCGAACCCACCGCCGCCGGTCAGTGCCAATTGGCCACGCCGGCGCTCGCGCTCCGGTGGCCGCTCATTCACCACAAGGTCAAATGGCAGGGAGCACTGGGCCTGCGCGATGTGTCCCATGGGTTCGAGCGCCGTTCTCGCCCACTCGATCGTCATGGCCCAGCCATCGTTGGTAGCACGCGGCGTAGCGCGAACGTTGGGTGCTGCCGCGGGATGGTGAGCCTCGACATGGAGTGCAGTTACGCGCACCGTGCCGTCAGGAAGCGGAACGCAGAGATACCCACATCGCCAACCGCTCTCCGCACGGCCGAGGTACACCTGCACGCCATCGGCATTGATATCGGCCCGCTCGTTGTCGAGCGGGTTATCCGGCATGACCGCCGGGCTTCCCCCGGGTCCCATGACGGCATGCCCCGTCGTGACCTCAAGATGGATCACGAGATGCTGTGCGGTCAGCGTGGCGGTGACGTCCGCGAGAGGCGTATTCGATCCGCCCCACGGCTCTTCGGTCTGGATGTAGTGCACGGCCCCGAGCGACCAGACGGCCGGATGGTCGGGACCGAGATCCACGACATCAGAACCTCTCACCGCGACACGGTCGTTATCACGGCCGGCACCAGGCTCGACATCCACGCTCGTATCGCCCTGCAACATCATGCCCGTCGGCTGACACACCCCTTCGAGGTCGATGCTGCTGCGGGCGTGGCGTGCGGTCAGGGCGATATGCCACCCATGCGGGGCCGGTTGATGTGTGGCGACGGTGCCGTCGTCGGTCGCCACCACCGCGACCGCTTCCCCCTCTGACGGCCATGACACGTCGCTCACGATGGACGCGGCATTCGGCGACCGACTCCAGCTCCACACGGACCGAATGGCTCCCGTTGCGCCACGCGCCTCGATCAGGTGTCGCGGCGCGCGCGGACAGCCGGGCGCACCGGGCACTGTCGCGCGCAACAGCCGCACGTCCGATGGGGCTACCCCGTGCACATGTCCCCACCAGCGCATCAATCGTGATGTCGAATCCGAGTTCGCTGCTGGTGCGACCGACGCGGTCCACGTCGACTGCGGGTCCAACGACACCCATTGTCGAGGGTCCTCCACAAACGCCGCACCATCTTCGAGGCCAGCCGCCAGATCGAACGAAGCCGGCATCCACTGGCCGTGCACGGACGGATCTCCCTGCAGATCGGCCGCGATTGGCAGCGTCAGGCGGATCTCCCGGTTGGCCTCCCATTCGAGCTGATCGACGAGATAGCCATCACAGACCACCACAGTTCTCGTGCATTGCACACCGGGCGCGATCCCCTGCGCCCGCTTGCAGATCCATCCGGCGCCATCGCGATCTTCGTAGGCGACGAGTTGTGCCGGCACCAACCGCTGCGACGCGCCATCGATCAGCGGCGCGTGGTGCGCGATCGTACTGCGATACCAGTGCAAGGTCGACTCGACGTAGCTCCCGGTACCCGGATCATCGAGCCATCGCCCCTCCCCGATCTGCAGCGTCAACGCCAGGCGATCGGGATGGCCATGCCCCCCGCCCGTCTCACCGCCTTCGAGCGCCACGTACACCTGCCCCCGTTCACGGCGCAGGATCGCGACTCCCTGCCGCGGCTGGAGCACACTCGTGGGCTGCCACACCGCCTCCGGCAGCGGATCCGCTGAAGCCATGAGCAAGGCGCGCCACGAGCCGTCGGCGCGGGTGAGTGCCATGGCGGGTTCATTGCGCTCCGC
>JBDKIJ010000271.1:0-5920 GCA_039797155.1 Gemmatimonadota bacterium
AACCATTGCGTGACGGCGCGAGGTATCCCGGCCGTGTCTTTAGGGGAGATGGCCGCAAGTTCGCGCGCGACCTCATCGCGGGTGTAGGGCTGGGCGAGTGGTGCCAGCCCGCGCAGGTACCCGCGCTGCCGGAGGCGGACCACCGGCTCCATGAACCACGAATCCGCCGGGAGCAGGCGCGAACCGTGGACCGTCTGATTGGTTTGCAGATCGCTTTGCGCGCGAAGCGGCGCCGGGGAGACTGTCCCACCGGCGATCAGCGCGAGGAGGGGAACCCACTGCTGCGGGACATGCCGCTTCGGGATTAGGCGCAAGAATGGGCGCATGAATGGGCGCATGAGTCGAGAATGTACGACATCGTGACCGGCCACAGGTAGAGCGCGCCGCAATCCGCTCCACTATCTTCGCCGCATGCGTGCACGAGACGTTGTGGTCACCGGAATGGGAATGCTCACCCCCTGTGGGATTGGGGTGGAGATCAATTGGCAGGCGATGGTCGCCGGCGAGAGCGGCATCGGGCCGATCACGCTGTTCGATGCCTCGCCGATGGCGACGCGTTTTGCCGGTGAGGTAAAGGGATTCGACCCGCAGCAGTTCATGGATCGCAAGCTGGCCAAGCGGCTTGATCGGTATCAGCAGTTCGCGATGGCCGCTGCGGAGATGGCGATGCAGGATGCCGCGCTGACGGTCGCGCCGGAACATGCGGAGCGTGCGGCGGTGATTGTCGGGTCGTGCGTGGGCGGGTTGGCCAGCGCGGAGGAGTTGGCGGTGCAGGCGCGACCGGTGGGTCCGCAGGCGATTCCGCCGTTCTTCATTTTGAACGTGCTCATCAACATGGCCGCGAGTAACCTGTCGATCCGCTACGGCTTCAAGGGGCCGAACTTCAGCACGAACAGTGCGTGTGCGACGAGTGCGCATGCGTTGGGTGAAGCAATGCGGCTGATTGAGCGTGGCGATGCCGATGTCGTGCTGGCGGGTGGCGCAGAGGCGCCGATCGGCTTCATGTGTGTCGCGGGGTTCAATGCGATTCGCGCGCTGTCGACGCGCAATGACGATCCGGTGGGTGCCAGTCGGCCATTCTCAACCGATCGGGATGGGTTTGTATTGGGCGAGGGGGCGGCGATTCTGGTGCTCGAGTCCCGCGAGCACGCCGAAGCGCGTGGGGCACGCGTGCATGCGGTGCTGGCGGGGTATGGCGCTGGCGCCGATGCGTTTCACATGACCGCGCCCACCGACGATCACGAAGGCGCGCAGCGCACCATGCGGGCGGCGCTCGCGAATGCGGCGCTGTCGCCGGCGGATATCGGGTACATCAATGCGCATGCGACATCGACGCCGCTGGGTGATGCGGCCGAGGCGCGCGCGATTGCGGCGGTGTTCGGCGAGCAGGCGATGCAGGTGCCGGTGTCGAGCACCAAGTCGATGATCGGGCATCTCACCGGGGCGGCGGGGGCCGCTGAAGCCATCGTGAGCATCAAGGCGCTGCAGACCGGCGTCGTGCCGCCGACGATCAACCTGCAGGAGCAGGATCCGGCGGTGACGCTCGATTGTGTGCCGAATGTCGCGCGGGCCGTGCCGGGGATGCAGGCGGTGATGACGAACGCGTTCGGGTTTGGCGGGACGAACGCGACGCTGGTGTTTACTGGGGCGAACTGATTACCGCGGAGGGCCGCGGAAACCGCACGGAAACGACACGGATGTGGTCGACGGAATTTTATGGATTACCACAGGCGGCCACGGACGGCCGCAGACAATTTTTTTGAATGCCTTTGCTGTGGCCGTCTGCGGAATTCGGGTAAGGCCACCTGCGTAGGAATGATGCGCGGTGTAGATAATTGGTACAGGTAAACGTACTTTTAAGAGTACCTTTATCTCATGCCTCAGGAGCACTGCGTGTTCGTCATCAAACAGGCCGGCGTCGGGATCGCCACTATGGGCGACCTCAAGACGAACGCCAAGCAGACGGTAGCCGCTACCAAGGATGCCCGCATCTACCTCCTAAGTGACGGCAAGCCGGTCGCGGGGCTGATCAACCTGTCGCTGATGGCGCTCCTCGAGGAGATGCTCGAGGATGAGGGGTTGGCTCGTCTGGTTGCGGCTCGTCGAGAGGCCGTAGAGTCGGGCGACGATCAACTTGTTGGCTCCGACGAATTCTTTGCCTCGGCGGAACAGCTCTATCCAATCCCGAGCGCGAAAAACCCCGGCAAGCGATCGGCGGTTCGAAAGGTGGGTCGTGGCAAATCCCGGGGGCGGTAGCACGCCGTGCCGAAACGTCGCGCGGCTGTAGGCCCTTGGCAGCTTCGGTTTTCTCCCAAGGTCCTATCCGATGATCTCCCGACACTGGGAGCTGCCGCGTTTGCCTTGGCTAAATCCGCGATTCTCAAGAAGCTCGCGGTCAGCCCCGATCAATACGGAGCACCACTGCGCCGCCCCCTCCAGGGGATGCGCAAGTTGAGCGTCTCACATGTGCGGGTCGTGTATCAGGTATTCCACGATACGCGTGAAGTCCGTGTGTACATGATTCGGGCGCGACGTGACATCTGGGATCATGACCAGCCTGAGATCATGGCGCGGGCGCATCGTGTTATTGCGTCGATCGCAGACGCGCGATCTCGGAAGCGCTAAAGGGTACTGATTAACACAGACGGCCACGGACGGCCGCAGACAATTTTAATTGAACGCTTTTTCTGTGGCCGTCTGCGTCCGTTTGCGGAAATCGGTTCCCTGCAGTGTCCGTGCTGTTTCCGCGCAGGTTCCGCGGCCCTCCGTGGTAATCCGTTACGACACTCGCACCCGCCGCACCATCCGCGAAAACAGCGACAGCTCCTGATCAAACAGGAATCGCAGCAACAGCCGCGTCCACGAGGTGTGTGCCACCAAGGTGTCATACGCACTCGGCGCCGTAGCCTTGAGCGCCGGCAGCCGGTTCCACGGCACAGACGGGAAGTCATGGTGCTCGTTGTGGAATCCCACATTCAGCGCCAGCCGATTGAGCGGCCCGTAGTAGCTGTACGTCTCCTGCGTGCCGTGCGCCAGGTAGTGCTCCTGGATCCACCGCGCACCCAGCGGGTGCAGCCCAATCGAAAACAGGAACGACACCCCCAGGTAGGCAAACGCACGCGCCCCCAGCAGCTGCCACACCGCGACATTGAACGCGATCTGTACCAGCCAATTCAACACCACCCACCGGTCCACCACGGCAATCGCGCGTAGCCTCGGCACACGCAGAATCTGGAACACGGGAAAGAGCGCCAGCCACAGTGCCCTCCCGATCGCGTATTGGTTGATCAACCGCGCTTCCCACCGGCTCGGCAAGTCCGCATCGAGTTCGTATTCCCCCTGATGCGAATGATGACGCAGATGGTAATGTGTGAAGGACACCGCCGAAGGAAACAGCTGCGGCAGATTCGCCGCGATAGCCGTCGCCAGATTCGCCGCCCGCTTCGGGAACACCAGCTGGTGCGTGCACTCGTGGATCACCACGAACAGCGCATGACTCGCGAAGGCGCCGATACCGAACGCCGCAAGGCCAATCACCCACCACGCCGCATCGCGCAGCCACCACGCCATCAGCATCTGTGCCGTCACGATACCGAGCATGATCAGCGCCGTCATCGGGTTCCGGCCGATCAGCGCCCGCACTTCCGGATGTTCGGCCAGAATCGCGCGCGTGCGCAGATGATGCGGCTCGCGCTCGTCGCGGTACTGGAAGTCGTTCGCGAGGTGGTGCAGGGCCGGCACAGGCGTCAGGGGGAGATTGGAGCGTGCGATTGAAGGGAACCGATTACCACGGACACAGACGGAAACGGCAGGGAAACTACACGGAAACTGCCGCCGCAGTTTAAAACAAAAATGGGAAATGACGACGCCACGAGATTTCGGTGTGGCACTGTTCCCTATTGTGCGGTTGGTCTCCGTGCTGTTTCCGTATCCGTCTGTGTCCGTCCGTGGTAATCAGTTCCCATCGCCGGCCCTCGAACCAGCGTGCGACCTCACGCCCCGTCGTACAGCCGATCCAGGTCCACGAGCTCGACATCCGGCCTCGCGCCGGCCGTACGGATCAGATCCGGAGTGAAAGCGGGGGCAAACAGCAGCAATTTCGCCTGCACCGCTGCGGTCCCCATGGCCTGCCGTGCCCGTTCCAATTGCCGGAGATGTGACACGTCCATCGTCTCTCCTGACTTGGCCTCACCGATACACAGGACCTGCCGTGCCACACCGGACTCTCGCACATCCACCGCATGGGCGGCTTCCGGTGCCGTCGTGACCACCATATCGACCTCGTGGTCGACACCGTCAACTTTGACCCATGACGGCCCGATCTGGTCAGGCTCTCCACCGAGCGTCTGCGGATCGGCAAACAGGCGCACCCAGCTGCGCGCCTGTTCCTCGAATACCGGGCCGCGTACGCGGGCATCGAAGACCGATTGCAGGCGGTGCTCCCACAGGTCGCGGAGTGCACGGGAACGTAGCGTTGTCGCATGCGGCTCGAGGACCGCGTAGTGGAATTGCAGGAACGGATCGGTGAGCGCGTACATGGGTCGACGGCCACGGAGCGGGTCCTCATGGCGTGTGACGAACCCGGTGGCGATCAGCCGTTTCAGTGACGGATCAAATGCCGGGACCTGCCGTCGCAGCGCGTTCGCGATCGTGCCGGCTGTTACCGCGCCATTGGCGATGACGCCCAGAATGCTGTGGTGGAGCGACGGATTCGCGGCGGCGAGCGTCGGGTCTTCCGCCAGCAGCGTGATGGCTTCGTGAAACAGTGGGGATGCCGGTGACATCACTCGCTGCGTGATCCATCGCGTGAAATCATTCGCGTCGCGCGGCAGATCGTCGTCCACCATATCGGTGGCATATCCCACCACGCCCCCGATCACCGACCACACGCGCGCCGCCAGCGACGGCGTGTAATTCCCACCCAACAGCTCCGCGGCTCGGCGGAAATTCAGCGGGTGCATGACCAGTTCGAGGGCCGCACGACCGCGGAGTGGCGCCTGCCCATCGGTCAGGCGGCGCATGAGCGCCATCGCTGATCCGCACAGGATGAGGCGGGTGTGAGCGGCTGTCGTTGCCGTGGCGGCCATGCGTTGTCCTGGCCCCAGGAGACGGGCGATCGTCGAGTCGAGTGTGGGGTCGGATTCGAGCAGGTAACCGAACTCGTCCAGGACGACTGGCACCCCGATGTGCTGCGAACCGGTTCTGGCGGGGATTCTCAGCAGCTGGGTGATGGCGTCGTCCCAGTTTCCAAGGCGGATCGGTCCGACACCGAGGTGCGCACCGAGCGCGTCGCCGAGCCGGGCCAGCTGAACCCCTTGCTCCCCTCTGCTCGCTTCCCAATAAAATCCGCCAGTCTCGCGACATAGATGAGCCATCATCGTGGACTTTCCGATCCTTCGGCGTCCGTATACCAGGCCTAGCGTGGCGCGATCCACCGGGCTATCGAGGAACCGTTTGATCGCCGTCGTGTCATGGAGGTTCTGCATTTGTTAGATACTAAGTTTTGATTTACTAATGTCAACATAAGTAAATCGTGATCCGTGCTGTTTCCGTGTCCGTCTGTGTCCGTCTGTGGTAATCAGTTGCCGTCGCCCGCCCCCAAACCGACCCCTGCCGTCCGGTACGACATTCGCCCCGTGCCCCCTGTCGTCCTACGCGAAGTCCGCACGCGCGCCGACCTGCGCCGGTTCATCGACTTGCCGTGGCGGATCTACAACCCCACGGATCACCCACAGTGGGTCCCCCCGCTCAAGCTGGTCGTCCGGGACAACCTCGACGACCGCCGGAACCCGTTCTATCCGAACGCCAGCCGGGCGCTGTTCCTGGCCGAGAAAAACGGTGAGGTGGTGGGGCGCATCGCCGCCATCGAGAACCGGGCGCACAACGCCGTGCATGGTGACCGTGTCGGGTTCTGGGGGTT
>JBDKIJ010000272.1:0-5128 GCA_039797155.1 Gemmatimonadota bacterium
GTTCGGTCTTGCCGACACGCAGATCGCACTACTCCTCGGACGCATGTGGGATGGCGACGGACACCTGAACCCGACCGATCGCAGCGCGTACTACGCCACCTCGTCGAAGCGTCTCGCCCAGCAGGTGCAGCACCTGCTGCTGCGTCTCGGTATCCTTGGACGCATTCGTAGCGTGGAGTTCCCGTATAACGGTGGGTTCCGAACCGGCTATCAGGTATTCGTCACTGGAGTCGAAAATCTCCGGCCGTTCGCGGAGACCGTTGGCCGTCATCTGGTTGCGCCGGCCAAATGTGCGGCCATGGCCGCGATGCCCATTGCGCCGGCGTTCGGTGGCCCCAGCAAGGATCTCGTTCCGGTTGGTCTGGTGCGTGCCTTAGCACGCGCAGCCAAGAGCCGCCGCGGGGAAACGTGGGCAGCCGTTGAATTAGGCGCCGACGTCAGCTCTCGTGACCTCTACCCAGTCGGAACGAACCCCGCGAAGATCGGCTTCACACGCGGCCTGGTCGGACGCCTCGCCGGGTACTTCGAAGACGCCGAGTTGCAGCGCCTTGCCGACAACGACGTGCTCTGGGACCGCGTGGTCTCCATCGAGCCCGCCGGTAAGCAGCAGACGTACGACCTGGAAGTGGCGGACACGCACAACTTCGTGGCCAATGACTGTGTCGTTCACAACAGTCACTCCGTCGCCTACTCCGTCGTCGCGTATCACACCGCGTACCTGAAGACGCACTACCCGGCCGAGTTCATGGCGGCGCTCTTGTCGTCGAACATCGGGAAGACGGAAGAAGTCATCAAGTACATCGCGGAAGCGCGCGAAATGGGGCTCGAGGTGTTGGCGGCCGATGTGAACGAGTCAGGGTGGCGCTTCACGGTGGTTGGCGATACGCGCATCCGCTTCGGCCTGGGCGCGATCCGCAACGTGGGACGTGGCGCGATCGATTCACTGCTCGCCGCCCGTGAAAAGGGGCCGTTCACGACGCTCTTCGACCTGTGTGCCCGCGTCGACCTGCGCCTCTGCAACAAGCGCGTATTCGAAGCGCTCATCGCTGCCGGTGCCTGCGACGGCCTGGGCGGTCATCGTGCGCAGCTGACGGCCGCGCTCGACACCGCCATCAGTGAGGCCGCGCTGCAGCAGGAAGAGGCCGAGAAGGGACAAGGGTCCCTCTTCGGTGATCTGCTTGGCGGCAGCGACTCGCCGGCCGGACCCGTCAAATCGTCAGCTCCGACACTGCCGAATATCCCGCCCTGGACCGAGAGTGATCGGCTCCAACGCGAAAAGGAGCTCCTCGGCTTCTACATCTCCGGGCACCCGCTCGAACCGTACCGAACGGAATGCGAACTGTTCGCGACGCACACCGTGGCGCAGCTCGGCACCTGGACCGCGGAGCCGGTCACCATCGGCGTGGTGGTGACCGCGATCCGGAAACAGATCTCCAAGAAGAGCGGGAACGAGTTCGCCCGGTTGACAGTGGAGGATTTTTCCGGATCTTCCGAAGTACTGGTCTTTCCGGAGGCGTGGGGCGTCATTGCAGATCGTGTGCGCCCCGACGTGCCCCTGCTCCTCAAGGGGGGCTACTCCAAACGGGACCAGGGGGTCGAGAACGCGAGTTTCATCGTGGAATCGGTCACGCGCTTTGCCGAAGTGCGGGCCAGCGGTGAGCTTGCGGTTGCCATCGATTTGTCGGGACCGCTGGATTTACCCCCAGCGGTCATGGAGGATGTCCGCACGGCGGTGGAGACCCACGAAGGGTCGGCACCGTTGGAGTTGCGGTGGCGGGATGGAAGCGGCCGTACGGTCCGTTTCCGCTCGCGCTCCCTGACGGTCACGGCATCGGCCGCCATTCTTTCGGACCTGCGCGCGCTGTTGGGCGCTGACCGGGTGCGGCTCGTCCGCGCCGGCAGCTGACCAACCGCCGCCTTATATAAAGGATCGCCATGGCTGCAGCCCCGGTTCTCGACTTCGAGCGCCCCATCGCGGAGCTCGAGAAACAGATCGAGGAGCTCAAGCGACTCGCGTCGGAGCAGTCGATCGACGTGACGAAGGAAGTCGCCCCGCTCGAAACGAAGCTGGGAGCACTGCGTGTCGAGGTGTACCAGAACCTCACGCCGCTCCAGCGGGTGCAGGTGGCGCGCATGTCACGTCGTCCGTTCACGTCGGACTATCTCCGTCTGGTCTTCACCGATTTCATCGAGCTGCACGGCGACCGCCTGTTCCGCGAAGATGCGGCAATCCTGGCCGGCTGGGCACGCCTCGACGGCGAAACGGTCATGGTGATCGGCCACGAACGCGGCCGTGACACCAAGGAGAACCTGAAGCGCAACTTCGGCATGCCCCATCCCGAGGGGTATCGCAAGGCGCTGCGGCTCATGAAGCTGGCCGAAAAGTTTCAGGTCCCGGTGCTGACCTTCATCGACACGCCGGGCGCGTGGCCAGGGCTTGGCGCCGAGGAGCGCGGCCAGAGCGAGGCGATCGCGCGCAACCTGCTCGAGATGAGCAATCTGCAGGTGCCGATCATCGCGACGGTGATTGGCGAGGGAGGCTCAGGTGGTGCGCTGGCACTTGGCGTCGCCGACCGCGTACTGATGTTCGAAAACTCGGTGTATTCCACCATTTCAGTGGAAGGGTGCGCCGCGATTCTCTGGAAGGATGGCAAGAGCCCCGAGATGCGCGACAAGGCGGCCAATGCGCTGCGCGTCACCGCCACCGACCTGATCGAGCTCAAGGTCATCGATGAGATCGTGAAGGAACCACCCGGTGGCGCTCATTCCAATCACGAGATGACCGCACGCAATCTGCGCGAGGTGATTACGCGTCATCTCGAGGAACTCCGCCGCCTCAAGCCGGACAAGTTGATTCGGCGCCGCCGCGAGAAGTTCCTGCGCATGGGGCAGTTCACCGAGTAACCCACTCGGCGGACGGAGCACGTGGCACACCTGATCGAAGTCGCCTTCCGCGGGAATCGGAAGGAGTTCTTTGCCTGGGACGGCGAAACGCCGCCCCCGCTTCGCGCGGGGATCATCGTCGAAGCCGACCGCGGCGAGGACTTCGGACGCGTGCATTCGACGGGGAAGTTGGCCGAAGTCCGGTGCAACGGATGCGCCCACGGGTGCGGCACCGCACCGCCGGCACGTCATGCCCTGCGCCTCGCCACGAAGGAGGATGAGCAGCTCGATCGCGCGCTGACCGACGAGAACGAATCGGTGCGTCGCCGCGCGATGGAGCGGGTGAAGCACCATCATCTCGTCATGAAGATGACGGACGCGGAGTGGCAGTGGGATCGCCGCAAGCTGACCCTCTACTTCACCGCCGAGAAGCGGGTCGACTTCCGCGATTTGGTTCGCGATCTCGCCGCGCTATTCAAGACGCGCATCGAATTGAAGCAGATCGGTGTGCGCGATGAGGCCAAGCGGCTGAATGGGGTGGGTCGCTGCGGGCGCGAGTACTGCTCGTCGTCGTGGCTTCCGGACCTCCGCCCGGTGAATCTGGGGGTCGCGAAGGACCAGAAGCTGTCGCTCAATCCGCAGCAGATCTCCGGCGCCTGTGGTCGCCTGATGTGCTGCCTGCGCTACGAGCACGAGTTCTACGTGCTGAGCCGTCGCCGCTTCCCGAAGGAAGGGAAGATCGTGACGACGTCGCGCGGCGAAGAGAAGGTGATGGCGTGCGACATTTTCGGCGATAAGGTCACGCTCCGTACCGCCGAAGGCGATACCCGCATTATCTCCCTGGCCGAGTATCAGGCCGAGACAGGGATCGTGTCGGTGCCCGCCGAAGTGGAGCATTCCACGAGCAGCACCCTCCCCGACGAGATCTCCCTCGACGACACGACGCTGCGGATGCTGGACACCGCGGAGTTCCGTGTTGTCTCTGCAGCGATGTTCACGACGCCGGAGCCTCCGGGCGCGTCGTCGACAGCGGCAAAAGCAGCGGACACCGACCTGGCGCCGCTGGACGCTCCGGACTTCGACGACGCAGACGAGGAGGAAGACGGTGACGAGGGCTCGGACGAGGGGTCGGACGAGGCCAATCAGGCGGCTGAGGGGACCGACCCGGCGGCTCCCCGTCGGAAGCGTCGTCGAGGTCGGCGTGGAGGACGGCGGCTCCGGGCTGCCGAACAGAAGCGACGCGACGGGGAGTCGGAAGCCGGTCCAGAGAGCGGTTCGGAGACCCATCCGGATTAGATTCCGGCATGCCGCGCTTCTACCTCACCACCGCCATCGATTACGCCAACGGCGACCCGCACCTCGGCCACGCGCTCGAGAAGATCGGGGCCGACGTCATTGCCCGGTACCGTCGCCAGTGTGGGGACGACGTCCATCTGCTCATCGGTATGGACGAACATGGGCAGAAGGTCCAGCAGACGGCGGCGAAGGAGGGCGTCCCGCCGCAAGCCTTCACCGATACGATTGCGGCGCGCTTTCAGACGATGTGGGCGAAGCTGGGGATCTCCTACGACCAGTTCATCCGCACCACGGAGTCGGCGCACAAGGCGGGCGTGCAGGCGCTGATCCGCATGATCGCCGAGCGGAACCCGGACGATTTCTACGAGCAGTCGTACAAGGGGCTGTATTGCGTCGGCTGTGAGTCGTTCAAGCAGGACGCCGATATCGTCGAGGGGAAGTGCGTCCTGCACCCTACGCGGGTCCTGGAAGAGGTGGAAGAGCGGAACTGGTTCTTCCGACTCTCGAAGTACCAGCAGTTCCTGAAGGACCACATCGCGGCCAACCCGTCGTTCATCGAGCCGGAGAGCCGTCGCAACGAAATTCTCGGGTTGCTGGCGCAGGGGCTTGAGGATGTGTCGGCGTCTCGCGCGCGTCTCGATTGGGCCGTGCCGTTTCCGCTGCCGCTGTCGACGGGGGAGACGCAGGGGACGTATGTATGGTTCGACGCGCTGCCGAACTATCTGACGGCCACGGGGTTCCCGGAGGCCGGCTATGAAGCGCGATGGCCGGCCGACCTGCATATCATCGGCAAGGACATCACGCGCTTTCATGTGGTGATCTGGCCGGCGATGCTGCAGGCCGCGGGGCTCCCGCTGCCGAAGCAGGTGTGGGCGGAGGGGTTCGGGCAGTGGGGCGGCGTGCGGTGCTCGAAGAGCGCTGGTGGGAAGCTCGACCTCAACGAGGCGGT
>JBDKIJ010000273.1:0-5859 GCA_039797155.1 Gemmatimonadota bacterium
TCGTGCGAGTGTTGCACGCCGGTCCGCCAAGGGTGGAACGCCAAGGGCGCGCACGATGTCGATCGCGCGCGCCCCGGACAGTCGAATCATCGCCACCGCACCACGCCCTGATGGCGTGGCCAGCGCCACGATCGTGTCCGCCGCGCCGGGAAGGGGCGCCGCGGGATCGTGCGCCATGTGCGCGTTACCCCCGCACGAGCGGCTTGCTCCGCTCCTGCGAGATCAGCCACTGCTGCGGCAGCGACGCGAGATTCTGCACGAAGTAGTACAGGTTGAGCCCCGACGCCACGTTGAGGAAGAAGAACAGCATCATCGCCGGCATCAGGTACATCATCATCTTCTGCTGGTCATTCCCCTTGATGCCGCGCATGCCGATCCACGACAGCACCAGCGTGGTGATCGCGACGAGCACCGGAATGATGTAGTACGGATCCTTCACCGAGATGTCCGGGAACCAGAGGAACGGCACGCCGCGGAACTCGATGGTGTTCTGGAAGACGAAGAAGAGCGCGAAGAACACCGGCAGCGGGATCAGCATCGGCAGGCATCCCGACAGCGAGCTGAAGGGGCTCATGCCATGATCCTTGTACACCTGCATCATCGCCTGCTGCAGCTTGGTCGGATCGTTCTTGTAGCGCGCCTGAATCGCCTGCAGCTCGGGCTGAATGCGCTGCATCTGCATCGAGCTGCGCATGGCCTTCTGATTGAGCGGCCACAGGATCACACGCACGGCGACACCGAAGAGCACCAGAATCCAGCCATACGACAGGCCCACCGTCGCCTTCATCCACAACAGCAAGCGGATGATCATTGTGGCGAACGGCTGCACGATCCCCTGCAACCAGCCACCATACGGATTCGACGTTTCGAATTCGCGCCCCATCGCCACGAGGCGCTTGAACTCCTGCGGGCCGGCGTACACTTCGAATGCCGCGTTCCCTGCCTTGAGTGGCATCACCAGCGTTGCCTGCCCGCGCGTTGCCACCTTCGCCACGCGCGGACCGCCAGTGAAATTCACCTCGGCGAAACCGGGCGCGCCCTTCGGTGCCAGCACACCGAGCAGGAAGTACTTGTTCTTGGCAACAGCCCACGCGTGGGGACCCGGTTCGATCTGTCGCTCCCCCGGATCGAGTGACCGGAACGCCACCCCTTCGGCGTCGCCGACGTCCGGCTTGAACGCGTACGCGAGATGATTGAAATCCTCCGCCGTGTCCGCTTCGGCGCTGCGGAATCCCGGCGGCATGTCGACGAGCAGGAAGCTGTTTTCCGGCACGCCGGCGACGACCGCGGCGACATTGACGCGATAGCTGTCGGGGAGGAATGAGTAGGTGATCGACGCGGTACGCGACGGCGCCAACAGGGCCTCATACCGGACCGTCGTCATCGACCCGGACGAACCCTGCGTGGTCGTGAACGTGGTCTGATCGAACGCGATCGTGTCGCCGGGAATCACGAGGCGATAGGACAACAATCGATCGCCGTCCATCGCAAGTTCGACCGATCCGCCCTTTTCGCGCCCTTTGTTGGCGAGCGCCTGATACTGCTGCATCGAGGCGCCGATCAGCGCGGCGCCACGATTCGTCGTGCGATAGACGGCCGGCGTAGTGGTCACGACGGCCGTATCGATCGGCATCACCGGGGCGGCGTTCGCGGCGCTGTCTGCCGCGGTCATCGTGGCCGACACGGCACCGGCCGTCGCACCGGTCGACGCCGGCGCTGACGTCGCATTCGATGCGGCGTTCGGGGTGGCATTGGGTGCGGCCTTCGGCGTGACCGCCGCGGCCGTACTGTCGGCGCCCGTTCCCGGCACCGTCTGCGGCGTCGGGAAGAGGATCGGGGTCACGATCAGGACCGCCGCCATCAGGACGACGGCGAGCACGATACGGCGTGGTTCCATGGGTCTATCGAAGTGAGCGCTCGAAATGAGCGGAGACGCGCGAATCGAAAACAATCGGGGGCATGGCGATCAGGTCAGCTCCCGTCAGCGACACCGTCAGGGAACCGGATCGAATCCGCCGGGGCGAAACGGATGGCATCGACCGATCCGTCGCATCGCCAACCACCCCCCGCGGAGCGCCCCGTGCTTCTCGAGCGCCTCGATCGCATACACCGAGCAGGAAGGATAATAGCGGCACGCTCCCCCGAAGATGGGGGACAGCGCGACCTGGTAGCCGCGCACGGCCAGAATCAGCAGGGTCTGTGGCCACCGGCGTATCGCCATCATCCGCCAAGCCGCCGCATGGCCTGCAGCACTTCGCTGCGCAGCGTCGCCATGTCGCGCCCGTAGGCGGAGGGGAAGACGCGCAGCACGAGGTCCTGGGCGGTGCCGTCCGCATGGAGGACGGGGAGCACCTCCAGCCGCACGATTTCGCGTAGGCGTCGCTTGAGCCGGTTCCGCTCCACCCCGGTGTGCTTGTACTTGGGCACCACAAACCCCACGCGCGAAAACGCGTGAAGGGAAGCGGCGGCACGCACGTCCAATGACGCGGTGCGCACCCGCTTCCCCTCGTGACGGACCCGCTCGAGCTCGCTCCCGCGCGTCAGTCGCTGCTGACGCGGGAAAGCGAGCGAATCAGGCGCCCGCGTACTTCGACGGGAGCTGGACGGTGAGACGCTTGCGCCCCTTCTTGCGGCGGCGGCTCAGCACTTCGCGACCCCACTTCGTCTCCATGCGCGCACGGAAACCGTGCTTGCGGATGCGACGCGTGTTGCGCGGACGATAGGTGGGCTTACCCATAAACGGATCGGAAGAAGTACGGGAACGTTGTCAAAACGTGTCCAAAATGAACGCGGGATCCCTCACGGGATGCCCTTTCAGTTGCAGCCTCGGAAAGTATCCCCGGGAGCTCAACAGGTCAAGGGGGTGAAGACGCGCCAAATGGGCCTCGGACAACGAGTTGGCGCGCAGGATATCCACTTGCTTGCGAACACGTACGACCCCGCAAACATCGCCTGAAACCGCGGGGCCCCCTGATTGACTTATCCACATCCACGCGGGTACCTTCGCCCCCCGCACCCTGTTCCGCTTCCCACCGCCCGGCCCGTCGCCCATGTCGCTTTCCCCTGCCGAAACCTGGGACCGCCTCAAACAGCGGGCTCGGCAGGTCCTCCCGGAACAGACCTACCGCACCTGGATCGAGCCGACGGAACCCCTCGCCCTCGAAGGGGACACCCTCTTCATCGGCGCCCCAGACCAGTTCTCCGCCGACTGGAACGAGTCCAAACACGCCGATCTCCTCACGGGCTTCGCCCCGGTCGCACTCGGCCATCCCCTCAAAATCCGCTTCAAAGTCGCGGAAGAACGCGTCGGGCGTGTCCAGATGGACATGTTCGTGGCGCCGCTGCCGGCCCCTGTTTCCGCGCCAGTTCAGCAGCAGCCTGGACGCATCTATACGCCACTTAACCCGCGATACACCTTCGACCAGTTCGTTATCGGGAAGTCGAACGATGTCGCCGCCGCCGCCGCGCAAGCCGCTGCGCAGGCCCCGGGGAAGGTGTACAACCCGCTCTTCATCTATGGAGAGACCGGGCTCGGGAAGACGCACCTCATGCAGGCGATCGCCCACGAGCTGATCAAACGGAACCCGGGGCTCCGCCTCGCCTACGTCGGGACCGAGCAGTTCACGAATGAATTCATCACGGCGATCCAGACCGCCCAGATGGGGGACTTCCGCCGGCGCTTCCGCGAGATCGACCTCCTGCTCGTCGATGACGTCCAGTTCCTGAAGGGGAAAGAGTCCACCCAGGAGGAGTTCTTTCACACCTTCAACGCCATCTACGAAGCGGGACGCCAAATCGTCCTGACCTCCGATCGGCCACCGAAGGAAATCCCGGGGCTCGAATCCCGACTCGTCTCCCGCTTCGAATGGGGGATGGTCGCCAACATCGACTCCCCGGATCTCGAACACCGAATCGCCATCCTCAAGAAAAAGGCGAGCCTCGACCACCTCGAGCTCACCATCCCCGACGAAGTCATCGAGTTCATCGCGACGCATGTGAAGTCCTCGGTGCGCGAGCTCGAAGGCTCCATCATCAAGCTGCTCGCTTACGCCTCCCTCAAGCACCGCGAGATCTCCGTCGAGCTGGCGCGCGAAGCGCTGCGCGACAAGCTGAAAGGCGCCGCCGCCTCCGAATTCCCGGACGTCCCGCCAACGGCCATCACCGTCGCCACCATTCAACAGGTCGTGGCGCGGGAATGGGGGGTCACCCCAGACGGCCTCCGCTCCAAGACGCGCACCAAACAGCTCACCGTCCCGCGACAGATCGCCATGTATTTGTGCCGAGAGTTGCTGGCGCTGCAGTTGGTGGAAATCGGGAATGCGTTCGGGGGGCGCGATCACTCCACGGTCATCCACTCCCTCGAACGGGTCGCCGAAGATATGGCCGGTGAACCCGGCTTCACGGAGCGTGTGCTCAAGGTTCGGGGCATGTTGGAAACCCTGCGGACAACTGGCCAGCTCGGCACGTGAATCCCCAAGCGTCCACAGCCATACACACCCACCGCCGTATGGATGTGCACGCTTGGGGAACAGATGAGGCTGCCCACAGGCAGTTCACATGAGCGGAGATGGCGAAAGTTCATGCAATGCCGTAGCTTGCAGCGTTTGTAGACATGCCCACAGCCTCTGCTGCTACTACTGTTTTTATATCTAAGTACTCTTTTTAACAGCAGGCCTTCGCCGGCCTTCCACATTCTCGGACATGCGCTTCACGATTTCGCGCGAAAAGCTTCAGGAAGGGCTCCAGGCGGTGACCGCAGCGGTCCCAGCCAAGACGACCCTTCCCGTCCTCGCGAACCTGCTGGTCGAGACCACGGAGCGTGGCATCCGCCTCTCCGCCACCGATCTCGATATCGCGGTGAGCACGGAAATCAGCGCCGATATCGAAAGCGCTGGGGCGATCACCATCCCCGCCAAGAAGCTCGGGGAGATCGCCCGCGAACTGCCGCCGTCGCCGGTGAAGATTTCGGCCTCAGGCGAACAGCGCATCACCATCGAATGCGGTCGCTCCAAGTTCAAGCTGCTGGGTTTGCCGCGCGATGAGTTCCCGACCTTCCCCACGGTGCGCTTCAACGATTCGTGGCGAGTGAAGTCGGGCGAACTGCAGAAGTTGATCAGCCACACCGCGTTTGCCGTCAGCACTGAAGAGTCGCGCCCGATCCTCAATGGCGTCCTCTGGGAGCTTCGCGAAGAGCGGATGCGCATGGTGGCCACCAACGGCCACCGTCTCGCCAAGATGGAGCTGCCGGTGGAAGCGAGCAGCGCCCCGCCAGGCGATCTCATCGTGCCCCCCAAGGCACTCGAGCAGATCCGTCGCCTCTTCCCTGCCGAAGAGGAATTGGAAATCGCGCGCGGAGACAACCATCTCGGCTTCCGCTCGCCGTTCACGTCGGTATACACCCGCCTGATCGAAGGGCCGTATCCGAACTACGAGCAGGTCATTCCGAAGGACAACGATCGCTACGCGCTGGCCGACAAGGCGGCGCTCACCAGCGCCCTCAAGCGCATGAGCGTCATCGCCTCCGATCAGACGCACCGCATCAAGATGTCGTTCAACACCGGCATGCTGAAGTTCAGTGTCACCACGCCGGACCTGGGTGAAGCGAGCGATGAACTGCCGGTGAACTACACGGGCGATCAGCTCGATATCGGATTCAACGCCACGTATCTGCTCGAAATTCTCCGCTTCATGCCGACCGAGCAGGTTCGGCTCACCTTCAAAGCACCGGAACGCGCCGCGACGATCGAGCCGGAAGGGTGGGATGATCCGGCCAAGTATCTCTGCCTGGTGATGCCACTGCGGCTGATGGATTAAGCGATCGCATCAACACGCCGCGGTGAAACGCACATCACCGCGTGC
>JBDKIJ010000274.1:0-16813 GCA_039797155.1 Gemmatimonadota bacterium
AGCCCCGTGCCGCTGGCCGTCCACGGGTACTGATCCGCCGTCACGGTGCACCCGCGGGCGCGGGCTTCAGCCATGATGCCGAGCACGCTGTCGGCTTTGCCCCAGACATCGACGCCCAGCGTCTTGATGTGGCCAACGTTGGCCGTCAGACCACTCTCGCACCCGATGCGGATTGTTTCACGCACCGAGTTGAGGAGACCGATGGTATAGCTGCTCTCGTCACGTTGATGGGTGTCGTAGACACCACCGAATGGTTTCGCGGCCGACACCACCGCGATCACTTCTTCGGTCGTGGCATAGCCCTGTGGCGCGTAGAACAGGCCGGATCCCACCCCGAAGGCCCCTTCGCGCATGGCCTTCGTGATGAGCACGCGCATCGAATCAACCTGCGGTTGCGACGCTGGCGCACTCGACGCGCCCAGCACGGCGCTGCGCACCGTCCCGAACCCGACCATGGCATATGTGTTGGTGCCGAGCCCGGCCTTCTCTGATTCGTCGAGCACGCGGGCCACGTCCCACGGACCACGCCCATCGGCTCCAAGCACTACCGTCGTGATCCCCTGCATCAACGAGTTCGCATTCAAACGGCGCGCCGCGTTCAGACGGGGCAACCCCTCGTAGGCATGTGTATGCGGATCGATGAAGCCGGGCGCCACGATGAGCCCGGTGGCGTCAATGCGCTGCCGAGCGATCGTGCCTTTGGGCACCGCACCAACAAAGACGATGCGATCACCGCGTACGCCGATCGACACAGACTTTGCCGACGTGGACAGACCGTCGTAGACGCTACCGCCGGTGATCAGCACATCGACCGTATCGGCCGCCGCGAACGATCCCGCGACGGCGGCCATCAACAGAAAGGAGAGGGACATCGGATAGACGGGAAGGAGAGGGCTAGCGCTCGCGTGAACGCTGCGGGGGAAGGGTTACACGCCGAGTCACCCACAGGACGACGATCGCACCGGCCACCGCCAGGGCCGCAAGCGTGAGCAGGGCACCGCTCGCGCCTCCAGTGGCCGTACGCACGCGTCCGATGAGATCGGGGCCGAAATGTCCACCCAACCCACCGACGCTATTGATCCAGGCAATGCCTGCGGCCGCGGCCGAATGCTGCAGGAATCCGGTGGGAATCGTCCAGAACGTGGCGAAAAAGGCCAGTACGCCGCTGGCGATGATCGCGAGTGCGGTGATGGCGCCAACGACGGTAGACCCGGTCAATGTCAGCATCGTCAATCCGGCCGCTGTCACCAGCAGGGCCCCCGCCACGTGCCAGCGCCGCTCGCCCGTCCGGTCGGAATGTGCACCCGCCACAACCATCGTCACGCCCGCAATGCCCCACGGAATCGCCGTCAGCAGACCGATGTGCAGATACGCCGAACGATCGATGCCGAGATCCTGAATGAGCGTCGGCATCCAGAAGTTGACGCCATACAGCGACACCGTGCCGGCAAAGTACACGAAGGCCAGCGCCCACACGGCCCGATGCGTCATCGCCTCGCGGAGCGAGCGGGGGGCATGCGCAACGTTCGATGTCGTCGCGTGGTCCGCATCCGCCGCCAATGCGTCAACCACCAGCTGTCGCTCGGGCGGCGTGAGCCAGGTGGCCGTCTTCGGGCCGTCCGGAAGCGCAGCGAGAATCACGCCACCCATGATCAGCGATGGTATCCCTTCAATCAGGAACAGCCAGCGCCATCCACTCCATCCGGTCGTGCCATCGAAGGCTTCCATGATCCAGCCGGAGAGTGGCGCCCCAATCACATTCGCGGCCGCGATGGCCGTCATGAACCACGCCACCGTCCGCGCGCGACGCGCCGAAGGGAACCAATAGGTGAGATAGAGAATGATCCCCGGGAAGAAGCCAGCCTCCGCAAGACCGAGCAGCAAGCGGAGGGCGTAGAATCCGAACTCGACACGTTCCACGCCGAAGAAGGCGGGCAGTGGCCCCCAGGGGAGACGGTCAACCACCGCAAAGGCACTGGAGATCAATCCCCACGAGATCATGATGCGCGCAATCCAGCGCCGCGCTCCGACACGCTGCAACAGCAGATTGCTTGGCACTTCAAACAGGAAATAGCCAAGAAAGAAAATGCCGGCCCCGAAGCCATACACCGCGTCCGACCATGCCAGCTCGGTGGCCATCTGCAGCTTCGCGAAACCGACGTTCACGCGATCGAGATAGGCGACGATGTACGACAGGAAGAGGAGCGGCAGCAGACGGCGGGCAATACGGCCGAAGGTGGCGTCCGCGGTGGGCTTGGGATGGTTCATGCGCCGAAGATACCGTATGGTTTCTGCGCCGTCAGGACACGACGGCTATACTGTGGCAGACGCTCGGGATCCGAACGTCCAGTGTCCCACGCCCTCTCCACCCTCGCGCCCCGCACATCATGCCACGTTCTGCCGCTGCCAGCCCTCGTGGACCAAAGGCCCTTGGCCCGTACTCCCACGCCGTGTGGGCGGGCGAGCTCCTGTACTGCTCCGGTCAGACTCCGATCGATCCGGCAACGAATGCGCTGGTGGCCGGTGATGTCGAGGTCCAGACGCATCGCGTCTTCGACAATCTGCAGGCAGTCGTCGAGGATGCCGGACTCGCGATGGACGATGTCATCAAGTGCAACGTCTATCTCACCGACATGGCGAACTTTCCGGCGATGAATCGGGCGTACGAAGCGCGGTTCACGGCGCCGTTTCCGGCCCGGACCACGGTAGCCGTCGCGGGGCTTCCGCTCAATGCGGCGGTAGAAATCGAGCTGATTGCGAAGCGCCCGTTCTGAACAGGCACCGGTCAATCGCCGGCTGATTGTACGCCGTCAGGCGAGGCCTCAACGGCCGGCAACAGCACAAAGAAGGACGACCCGGCGCCGGGCGCACTCTCCACAAAAACGTGCCCGGCGCTCTGTTTCACAATGCCATAGACCGTGGACAACCCGAGCCCCGTGCCTTTCCCGACCTCCTTGGTCGTGAAGAACGGCTCGAAAATCCGGGCTTTCAGGTCGTCGTCCATGCCCAGCCCGGAGTCGGTGACGCGCAGTTCGGTATATCGGCCCACAGGCACACCGTTTGCAGAATTGAAATCTGCAGGGCCGACGTGATGCGGCGCCGTACTGATCGTGAGCAGTCCTCCCTCCGGCATCGCGTCGCGCGCATTGACCACGAGATTCATCAGGACCTGCTTGAGCTGTCCTACATCTGCGCGCACCGCGGGCGTTGCGGGATCGATGTCGAGTCGAATGGCAATCCGTTCACTCAGCAGGCGCCTCAGCATCTGCGTCGTGTTCTCGACCATCTCGCGCAGATGAAAGACCGTTGGCCGTGATGCCGCCTTGCGACTCATCGCGAGCAGCTGTCGCGTCAGATCAGAACCGCGATCCGCCGCTTCACCGATTGCCTGCAGCATCGACCGCTGATCGTCGTCGAGCGTCGTATCCTTCAGGCAATCGGCATAGCCGCCGATCACGGTCAGCAGATTGTTGAAGTCGTGGGCGACCCCCCCTGCGAGGCGGCCGATCGCTTCCATTTTTTGTGCGTGCTGAACCTGCTCCTCGGCCCGCCGCTGCTCGGTGATATCGATCCCGAAGCCGAGGACGTGGAGCACGGTGCCCTCGGCATCGAGCACCGGTGTGACGAAGCGCCGAAAATGGCGGACCTCACCAGTGCGGGTGGTGAAGCTTTCCTCGAAAGTGCGCTCTTCTTTCGTTTCGACGACCCGCCGGATCGTCGCCATGCGCCGTTCCACCACCTCGGGGGGCAGATTGCGCAGCGCCCCATAGTCGAGATCCGTCTTGCCAACGAGCCACTGCCGCAATTCCGGATCCCGAATGGCGCTCGGGGTCGCGTACTGATAGCGACAGTCTGGTGAAAACACCGCCAGCTGCGCCGGCAATGCCTCGAGTACCCGCTCATAGAACGCGGGTGACGCGAAGAATGCCGGCGTGGAGCTGGGGGTCGGGCGCGATGGCATCAGCGCGATCAGTCGCGACGGGCCATGTGCGTGGGCTCGCGATGGCTCATCGCCCAGCGGACGGTGACAGGGTCGACACGCCGACAGCGGTGAGCATCGCACGAACCGCGGTGGCACGACCGAGCAGCGTCTGCGCCTCCGTGATCGTGGCCTCGAGCGCAGCCTTCGCGCTGGTGCCTTGCGCCAGCAGCGCAGCGCTGGGTTCCTCGGCGATCGCCAACAGATTGCCCTTCACGGCAGCGAGGCGCGCCAACACGTTCGCGTCGTTCGTGGCGCCAAAGCCACCGAAGCCGCCGCCCGGCGCCGCACCACCGCCAACGCTCGCGCCGAACTTGACGCGCATGGCGTCGAGTTCCTTGCGGTAGGCGGCGAGCGAGGACTTCACACTGTCAGGAATGGCCGGCATGGAATCCAGTTTGGCAGCGGCAGACCGCAGGTCGGTCCAGAGTGCCGTCAATGACGCGGCGGTAGACGCTCCGCGCTGATGCACGGCGTGCCAGTCTGTCGCCACTGTATGATAGGCGACCCGCTGCGCCTCGGACATTGGGACCAGGGGATCGGCCACCAGACTTAGCGGCTTGGTTTCCACCACGGTACCATCCACGACCAGCGACACCTGATAAGTCCCCGGGAGCACCAGAGGGCCCTGATTGCCGCCGCCACCGAAACGTCCCATCCCGCCACCAGCACCCGGGCCACCGGCACACGGATTCTCCGGCAGGTAGCCAATCGTCGGCAGCGGCTCCGGATAGCCGGGAATCGGACGACGTGGGGGCGTCATCCCCGGGCCGGCAGCCGGCGCGGGCGTCGCATCACGCACCGGCTCGACGCGCTGATCCCAGCACACGGTCTGGATGCCGGCAGCATTCCGCGTCGCGGGAACGGGAAGCTCCCGCACGATGGTGCCGGCCGCATCGCGAATGCGGAGGACTGGACTGCGCACCGGCTTCGTGAAGTGCAGCTGGATGACCGCCTCCGTCGGCGGGTTCTCACCGGTGAAGAACTGATGCCCCCAGAACTCGTCATTGCGATCATCCTTGCTCTTCCACTGCAGCGCGGGGCCCGGCGAGAAGAGGGCGGCCTCCGCCTTCTGCGCTCGCGCGTATTCCTGAATCGGCTCGAGATGATCGAGGATCCAGAGCGCGCGACCATGTGTCGCCACGATCAGCGCGTTGTCACGCGGATGAATCGTGAGTTCATCGACGCGCACCGTCGGGAAGTTGGCCCTGAGCCGCTTCCACGTCGTGCCGCGATCCAGCGTGAGGAAGATGCCGGTCTCCGTACCGATGTAGAGCACATCCGGATTCCGCGTGTCTTCCGTGAGTGTCTTGACGACTTCGTTGCGCAGCGTAGCGGTGAGTGATCGGAAGGTGGCACCGAAGTCGGTGCTCACCCAGATGTGCGACGCATAGTCATTGAGCCGGTGGTTATCGACGGTGATGTACACCGTGCCAGCATCAAAGCGACTCGGCACCACTTCGCTCACGAACGCATGACCCGCGGGGAACCCCGGGAGGTTCTTCGTGATGTTCGTCCAGGTCTTGCCGTCATCCTTGGACATCTGCACGGTGCCATCATCCGTGCCGGCATAGAATACCCCACGCTGCTTCGGCGATTCGGCGAGCGCGACAATTGCCGGCCACTGCGAAATGCCGTCGTTGCGGGCGATGGTGATATCCTTCCCCTTCACCCCCATCGTCACGAGGGAATCACGGGACTCGTTCTTCGTGAGATCGGGGCTGATCGCCTCCCACGAGTCGCCGCGATCCCGCGACCGGAAGACGCGATTGGCGGCCACCAGCAGCGTGCCGGGATCATGCGGCGAGAACATCAGCGGCGTATCCCAGTGGAAGCGGTAGGCTTCGCCCCGCGTGGCATTCGTCACGTTCTGCGTGGTCGGGCGGATGCTGCGGGACTCGCCGGTGACCTTGTTGCGACGCACGAGATTGCCGTCCTGCGACTCCGTGTACACGATCCGCGAATCGCGAAGATCCGGAAGCGCCACAAATCCGTCGCCGCCGAGGATCTGGAACCAGTCGTGATTGAAGATGCCGCGATTCTGCCGCGCGGCACTCGGTCCGCACCAGTCGTAATTGTCCTGCATGCCACCGCACACGTTGTACGGCTGCTCCATGTCGAAGCTCACATGATAGAACAGGCCGACCGGAAGATTCGGCAGGAACTGCCACGTGCGGCTCAGATCATATGACACGCCAAGGCCGCCATCGCCGCCGATGAGGACGTGCTCCGGGTTTTTCGGATTCACCCAGATGGCATGAATGTCGTCATGAATGACGAGTGCCGCATCCGGTTCGAAGGTGCGTGCCCCATCGACCGACAGATGCAGCCCGACACCGCCAAGGTACACGCGATCCGGATTCACCGGATCGACACGAAGCTGCGAGAAATACATCGGGCGCGGATTCGTGCTGCTCATCTTCTTCCACGTCCCACCGCCATCATCGCTGCGATAGACGCCCGTGGTGCCCGCGCTATTTGCGGGTGCGCCCGTGGCAGCGCCCTCCATCGATGCCGTGGCCGCCTGACGCCCGCCCGCGCTCGGCGCTTCCACCATTGCATAGACGAGATTTGACGATTGGCGGAACACATCCATCGTGATGCGGCCCAGTGCGCCTGCCGGAAATCCGCCGCCGGTCACCTTCTTCCAGGTCTCGCCGCCGTCCGTGCTCTTCCACAGCGCGCTGCCGGGACCGCCGCCATTCATGCAGCACGCCGTGCGTCGACGCTGATAGGTGGACGCGTACATCACGGCGGGATCACTCGCCGACATCGCGAGATCATTCGCGCCCGTTTCGTCATCGACCGTCAGTACCGCCTTCCACGTGCGGCCGCCGTCCACCGTCTTGAACACGCCACGATCACCACCGGCGCCGAAGAGCGGACCGGTCGCGGCGACGTACACCACCTCATCATTGCTCGGGTGGATGAGCACGCGATTGATGTGCTTCGAATTCGGCAGCCCCATCAGCGCGAACGTCTTCCCACCATCCATGCTCTTGTAGATGCCACCGCCCCATGACGTGCTCTGCCGATTATTCGATTCACCGGCGCCGACCCACACCAGTTCGGGGTTGCGCTGCGACACCGCGACATCGCCGATCGAGATCAATCCTTCCTGCTGGAAGAGCGGCGTGAACGTGGTGCCGTTGTTGACGGTCTTCCAGACCCCGCCATGCGCCGTGCCCACGTAGTACACGGCCGGATTCGCCTCATAGACGGCCACATCACTGATGCGCCCCGACATCGTTGCCGGACCGATCGATCGGAAATGGAGACGGTCGAATTCGGTGGCGATCAGTGGACCCGCCGGTGGCGCCACCGGCGTCTTGCCGCGTTGCGCGGTTGTGACGTTGGGCATCAATGCCGTAGCGAGAAGGACGGCGGATAAACGAGCAACGGTCGCGGCAGAAGGCATGGCGCGTGAATGGGCGAAGGTCGAAGACGGGATCATCCAAAGAGAACGTGCAGCCGAAATGGCGATTCGGCGAGGGATGAAGGCAGCAAGGCAAACCCGAGCCAAACGACGGTGCGTAGCACCCGGTCCAATCCTTGCCGTGCAGATCGCCGACCCTGAACCCCATGGGGGATGGCCACCGAGGCCGTTGCAGCCCGGTTCCCCCTTCCCGAGATCTCGAGGTTGCCATGCACGTCGCGGACATCATGACCCCCAGTCCGGCTGTCATTCTTCCGGATACATCCATCGCTGAGGCGGCGACGCTCATGCGGGTGCGCAACATCGGGTTTCTCCCCGTAGTTCGAGACTTCGGCTCCATGCATCTCGAAGGCGTCGTGACCGATCGTGATCTGGTCGTCCGCGCCATCGCTGATCGCGCGTCCACGCACCAGGCGGTCCGCCAGTGCATGACGCCCTCGCCGGTCCAAACGGCGACGCCGAGCACGGATGTGCACGAGCTGATTCAGCTGATGGAGCAGTGGCAGATCCGTCGCGTGCCCGTGATCGACACCCGTGGACGCCTGCTCGGCGTCGTGGCGATCAGTGACTTGGCGCTCCACGTCGGGCCACTCGAACCACTGCAGATTGAGGAACTGCTCGCGCGGATTTCCTCCCCCAGTCGCGCACTGCTCGACGACGGCAGCGTCATGCCATCTACCCCGAATTCCGTCCGGTCTTCCAGGCGCTGAGCCACGTGCGCGACGTACCGGACACCGCCACACGGCCATGTCCGGCATTCCCCATCACCATGCGAGGAACCGTTCTGATGCGAACCGATGAGCAGATTCGAAGCGATGTCGTCAGCGAATTGCAGTGGGATCCCAGTGTCCGCGATGAGCACGTCGCGGTCGCGGTCGATCGTGGTGTGGTCACCTTGGGTGGCTCAGTGGATTCCTTCGCGGCGCGGACCGCGGCCATCGTTGCGGCCGAGCGGGTGGCGGGAGTTCGCGCGGTAGCGGATGACCTAAGTGTCGTCATCCCGACCTCGCATTCGCGGTCCGATAGCGAGATCGCCCATCAGGCCCTGCAGGCGCTCAAGTGGCATGTGCAGGTACCCGACGATCGCCTCACCCTGCGCGTCGAAAACGGTCTGGTGACCCTCACGGGGAAGGTCCGTTGGGACTTCCAGCGCCGCGCGGCCTATAACGCCATCCATCATCTCACCGGCGTGCGGGCCGTGATCAATCAGATCCAGCTCGAGACGAGCGCCTCACCGAAGGATGTGCAGCAGCGTATTCGGACGGCGCTACATCGACAGGCAGAGCTGGAGGCAGCCAGCATCAGCGTCGAGGTCGCGGATGGTGCGGTCGACCTGCGGGGCCACGTGCACTCCGCCTGGGGTCGCCGCGAAGCCGAACACGCCGCGTGGAATGCGCCGGGCGTCCGCCATGTGAACGATCATCTGCAGGTCCAACCCTGAGCGAGGTCGACTGAGGGACAGCGCCCAGGCGTTGTCCCTCAGCGCATCCAGTGGCACGTGTAGCCACCCGGATTCTTTTGCAGATAATCCTGATGGTACCCCTCGGCGCTCCACCATGTGGCCTCGGGGACGATCTCGGTCACGATGGGACGTGGCCACAAGCCGCTCGCCTGCACGCGGGCCTTCACGCGTTCCGCCGTTTCGCGCTGCGCGTCCGTGGTGTAGAAGATCGCGCTGCGATACTGCGTGCCGATGTCGTTCCCCTGCCGATTGGGCGTCGTGGGGTCGTGCATGCGGAAGAACCACTCTTCAAGCAGTGACTCGTACCGCAGCATCGACGGGTCGAACACGATTCGGACGCTTTCGGCATGCCCGGACTTGCTGTCGTGCGTGTCGTGATAGGTGGGGTGCTCGAGCCATCCCCCGGTATATCCCACGTCGGTTTCGAGCACCCCGGGAATGGCGCGGAGCAGCTCCTCCATCCCCCAGAAGCAGCCGCCGGCAAGAATTGCCACCTCCGTCGCGTGCGATTCAACCATGCGACGCTTCACCGGAAAAGAGTGTGCGGTAGTCGCCGTACCCCTGCGCGTCCAACTCCGCGACCGGCACGAACCGTAGCGCCGCCGAGTTGATGCAGTAGCGCATGCCACCCTCAGTGCGCGGGCCATCGGGGAAGACGTGACCCAGATGCGAATCCGCGTGGCGCGAGCGCACCTCGACCCGGCGCATACCGTACGTGGTGTCCTCGTGCTCCGTCACGTTCGGGGCCACGGGACGCGTGAAACTCGGCCACCCCGTCCCCGAGTCGAACTTGTGCACGCTGGCGAAGAGTGGCTCGCCACTCACCACGTCCACGTAGAGCCCGGGCTCATGATGATCCCAGTAGGCATTTCGGAAGGGCGGCTCCGTCCCGCACTGTTGGGTGACGGCGAACTGCTCGCGCGAGAGGGTGCGCGCCAGCTCGTCGGCGGACGGCTTGTGATAGGTCGGTGATTCGTCAGGCATCGTATCGGTACTAGGCCAGCAGATGGAGGACGGTTCCCGAAAACGGTACCGGAAATCGGTTCCCGAAATCTGTTCCCGTGTGTCGTCGATGAATTCTAGATTCCCCCCGGTGACGACTCCATTCCCCAGCACAGCGGACGCGAACGAGACGGTGCCCGCACTCCCGGTCACCACGAGGCTCCCCCAGCTCCCGTTCGACAACCGGTTCGTCCGCGAGCTCCCGGGCGATGCGGAGCCGCGAAATTTCCGGCGGCAAGTGCGCGACGCCGCGTGGAGCGCCGTGATGCCGACCCCGGTTCGCGCGCCACGCCTCGTTGCCTGGGCAGAGGAGGTCGGGGCCCTCGTCGGCTTCTCGGCCGCGGACGCGAGCGACCCCGAATTCGCGGCTGTCTTCGGTGGCAACGCCCTGATCCCCGGTATGTCGCCGTACGCCGCCTGCTATGGCGGTCATCAGTTCGGCAATTGGGCCGGCCAACTGGGGGACGGGCGCGCGATCACGCTGGGCGAAGTGGTGAATCCGCACGGTGCGCGGTGGGAACTGCAGCTCAAGGGGGCCGGCCCCACCCCGTATTCGCGTACGGCGGACGGGCGGGCGGTCCTGCGCTCCTCGATCCGCGAGTTTCTCTGCAGCGAGGCGATGCATCACCTCGGCGTCCCGACAACGCGCGCGCTGTCGCTCGTCGCCACGGGCGATCCAGTGATGCGCGACATGTTCTACGACGGTCACCCCGAGATGGAGCCCGGCGCCATTGTGTGTCGCGTGGCGCCCTCGTTCATCCGCTTCGGCACCTTCGAGCTCTTTGCCTCGCGTGGGGACACCGCCATGCTGGCCCGCCTGGTCGACTTCACGATCGCGCGGGATTTCCCGCAGATCGAGGGGACTCCTGAGCAGCGCCGTGCGGCGTTTTTCCTTGACGTGTGTGAACGAACGGCGCGCCTGCTGGTCCACTGGATGCGAGTCGGCTTCGTCCATGGCGTGATGAACACCGACAACATGTCGATCCTCGGCCTGACGATCGACTATGGTCCGTATGGATGGCTCGAGGACTTCGACCCGGACTGGACGCCGAATACCACCGATGCGGGTGGGCGTCGGTATGCGTTCGGCCAGCAGCCGGACATCGCCCACTGGAATTTGGTGCGGCTCGCCAAAGCGCTGGCCCCACTCTTCGCCACCGTCGAACCGCTGCAGCAGGGCGTGGACCGCTTCGCCGAGCTGTTCACCGCAGAGTACGCACGGATGAACGCCGCGAAGTTCGGATTATCGGAATCAGGAACGCGCAGCGACGAGATCGTGCGGGACGGGCTGCAGCTGCTTTATGACAGCACCGCGGACTACACCCGCTTTTTCCGAACACTGGGGTCGCTCCCTGCGGTTCGTCCCGACACCGCCGCCGTCTCGCTGTTCAGTGACGGGTTCTACGATGCAGCGCGGCGTGATGCACAGGCCGAGGCGCTGGATGCCTGGCTCACGCGCTGGTACGAGCAGCAAGCGGCGAGTGGCCGATCTGCCGAGGAACGCCGCGCCGCCATGGACGCCGTCAATCCTTGGTTCGTGCTGCGGAATTATCTGGCGCAGGAGGCGATTGACGCAGCCACGGCCGGCGACTCGTCCCGCATTGAACGCCTGTTGCACGTCCTCCGCACGCCCTACGTCGAGCAGCCGGACGCGATCGACCTGGTGCAGCGTCGCCCCGAATGGGCGCGCCACAAAGCCGGGTGCTCGATGTTGTCCTGTAGCTCGTGAGCGGATTCAGTCGAGCCGCGTCAAATCCGGGTCATTTCTCACGCCGCATGATGGCGTTCTGACGATCCAGTACGGTCGTCACGAACGCGACGGCGTCCTGTACCCGAAATGACGCGCCCTCGGTACCATCCCCGACGTCGAACATCTTGAGGCCGAACCCCTGGACGTCGAAACGCAGGCGACCGTCGGCGTACCGAACGTTGTCAACGTGCGTAGCGGGTACGCTGATGATGCTGTTGTCCATGTAGACGTGGACCGAGTCCCCGATCACCTCGAGCCCTACGGTGCGGTCGACACTCAGGATCTGTAGATCGTTTGGTCCCAGCACCCGCGTGTTGGCGATGCGCTTCGCGGCCGCTTCGGCCACGCGCGCTTCGGCGACACGCGCTGTATCGCGCTGACAGGCCGCCACGCTGACGAATAGCGCGCAGCGTGTGATGATCCGGATATTGGAACGCAGCGAAAACATGGACGGAGAAGTAAGAAGAGGAGACGCGCGCTTAAGGCAGCACAAGGGCAGTGGAAAGTTGACCACCCTTCCCACATTGTTCCTTGCAATATGAGACGCCGGACATTCCTTCTGGCAGGGCTCGGGGCCGGAGGTGCTCTGGTCTTCGGGTGGTCGCTGACGCCCCCACGTCAGCGGCTGCATGGGCGTACCCGCCCATTGACGGAAGGTGGAACCATCGCGCTCAACGGGTGGCTCATGATTGCCCCCGACGACACCGTGACGGTCGTGTCCCCCAAGGCCGAAATGGGGCAAGGGATTCATACGGCGCTGGCGATGCTGATCGCCGAAGAACTGTCGTGTGAGTGGGCGAAGGTGCGGACGGTACACAGCCCCATTGATCGGATATACAACAACATCGCCGCCATCGTCGATGGGTTGCCGATCCACTCGGATCTCGATGATCATCTGGCCGTCCGCGGTGTGCGCTGGCTGACGGCGAAGATGATGCGGGAAGTGGGCGTGATGATGACCGGTGGCTCGTCGAGTGTGCGCGACTGCTGGACGATTGCGCGGCAGGCGGGGGCGACGGCGCGTGAGGCGTTGGTGCTGGCCGCATCGGCCCGCTCTGGTGTTCCGGTCGCCGATTGCCGTGTCCAGAGCGGTGTGGTCATCTGTGGTCGTCAGCGTTTCCGCTTCGGTGAGCTGGTGGCCGACGCGGCAACCCAGCGTCCCACCGAGGTGCGGCTCAAGGCCCCGTCCGAGTTTCAACTGATCGGCAAGCCGATGCCGCGCCTGGATGCGCGCGACAAGGCCCGAGGGACCGCGACGTTCGGCATCGATGTGCGTCCCGCTGGCGTCCGCTACGCCGCGGTGGCGATGGCGCCCGCTGCGGACATGAAGCCCGTGTCGTTCGATGAAGCCGCTGCGCGCGCACGCCCCGGGGTGCTCGACGTGGTGCCACTGGCGGGGAGCCCTTTCGGCGATCGCCCCGGTGTGGCAGTGATCGCCGATTCATGGTGGCGCGCAAAGCAGGCGCTCGCCGCGATGCCGATCTCCTGGTCTCCCACTGCGCATACGCAACTCAGCGACACGACGATCACCGCCAAGCTGCTGACCGCCGTGAGCCGAGAGGGCGGGCTTCCCTTCCGCTCGGTCGGCGAAGGACGTGAGGTCCTCACCGGCGCATCGCGTGTGCTGGAGGCCACCTACGAAGCACCGTATCTCGCGCACGCGACGATGGAGCCGATGAACGCCACCGTGCTGGTGGAGAACAAGGCGGTCACGGTCTGGACCGGAACACAGGTCCCGGGTTTCGCGCGTAAGGCGGCGTCGACCATTGCCGGGGTGGACGAAGAACAGGTCACGTTGCACCAGCAACTGCTCGGTGGCGGATTCGGACGGCGGCTCGATGTGGATTACATCGCGCAAGCCACGGCTGTCGCGAAGGCGATGCCCGGCGTCCCGATTCAGCTGATCTGGTCGCGCGAAGACGATTTCCGTCACGACTTCTATCGGCCGGCCGCCGTGTCGCATCTGCGCGCCGCCATCAATGGGGGCGCGCTGGCCGGCATCGTCGCGCGATCCGCCAGTCAGGCACCATTCCGGGAATACAGCAAGCGCGTAGGGCTGGTGTTCACCACCGCGGGTCCTGACCGGACGACGGCCGAGGGCACGTGGGATCAGCCGTACGAGATTCCGTCGCTGCATGTGACCCATGCCGACGTCGAGTTGCCGATCCCTGTCGGCTCGTGGCGCTCCGTGGGACATTCGCATCAAGCGTTCTTCTACGAGTCGTTCCTCGATGAAATTGCGGCGGCGCTGAAGACGGATCCATTGCGCTTCCGCCTCGGGCTGCTCGAGCGTCACACGCGCGCGGCTCGGGTCCTGCGCATGGCGGCCGACCGCGCGGGATGGAGCGAAGCCCCCGGTGAAGCGCCGGACGGTCAGCCCATCGCACGCGGTGTGGCGCTGCACTTCAGCTTCGGAACACTGGTCGCGCACGTCGCCGAGGTCTCGATCTCTCCGGCTCGGGAGATCCGGGTGCATCGCATCGTCTGCGCCGTCGATTGTGGTCTCGTGGTGAATCCCGATGGCGCCGCGCAACAAGTGGAAGGTGCCATCCTCGACGGGCTCGGCACGGCGCTGCATGGGGCGCTTCGCATCGAGCAAGGGCAAGTCACCACGCGCAATTTCGACGGCAGCCGTCCACTCCGTCTCCCGGAGGTCCCGCGCCTCGAGGTGCACTTCGTGCCGAGTACCGACACGCCGACCGGGCTAGGCGAGCCGGCGCTTCCCGGCGTGGCCCCGGCCGTCGCAAATGCGGTCTTCCGGTTGACGGGGTATCGACTGCGTGCGCTTCCGCTTCGGCTGCCCCCCGAACCGATCTGATGTCATGAACCGCATGAGCCGCTCGACCTACACGTTGCAACTGAACGGCGAGTCCGTGTCGTGCACGGCTGAAGCCGACATGCCGCTGCTGTGGGTGCTGCGCGATGTGCTGAATCGCACGGGCACGCGCTTCGGTTGTGGCGCCGGACTGTGCGGCGCCTGCACCGTGCACGTCGATGGCGTCCCGACGCGCGCGTGTGTGACTCCGATTCAAGCGGTGGCGTCGCAACCGATCACGACGATCGAGGGGGTCGATGGTCGGGTCGCAACAGCCGTGCAGGACGCATGGACCAAACTGAACGTGGCACAATGTGGGTACTGCCAGGCTGGGCAGGTAATGAGCGCGATCGCGCTGCTCGCAAAGACGCCCACGCCGTCTGACGACGACATCGATGCCGCGATGCAGGGGAACCTGTGCCGGTGCGGGGCCTATCCGCGCATTCGGGCAGCGATTCGCACGGCCGCGGAATCGCTGCGATAATTTCGGGGTCTCCCCAACCCGCAGAGTGACATGGTTTCACCGACATCCATCGGCGCACGCGCGATGCGTCTCCGTCATAGCTGGCGTGCCCTGAGTGCGGCCCTAAGTGCGGCCCTGATATTGGCGCTGGTCGTGGCGCCCACCGTTGCACTCGCCCAGGCGAATGCGCCGATCATCGGCCGCTGGGACCTGACCGTCGAAGGCCCCGATTATCGCTATCCCTCGTGGCTCGAGGTGTCCCTCTCGGGACGCCGCACACTGGTGGGGCGCTTCGTCGGTGGCGGGGGCAGTGCCCGTCCCATCGCCCACGTCACGATGCGCGGCGACAGCGTGCACTTCGCGATTCCCCCGCAATGGGATCTCGAGTCGAACGACCTGCAGTTTGACGCGGTGCTCGTGAACAATGCGCTGCGCGGTACCATCGTGACACCGCGCGGCGAACGGCATCGCGTGACCGGCGTGCGGGCACCGCTCCTTCGACGGTCCGTTGCTCCAGTGTGGGGTGACTCGATCGTGCTCTTCGGCGGGACGGATATGGCGGCCTGGACACCGCTTTCGGGCACCAGTCGCTGGGAAGTCATCAACGGTATCCTTACCAACACGCGAGGTGGCGCCAATCTCGCCACCCGCGAACGGTTTACCGATTTCCGGCTGCATGTGGAGTTCCGCTATCCGAAGGGTGGCAACAGCGGGATCTATCTGCGCGGTCGCCACGAAGTGCAGATCGAAGACAGCGGCGACCTCGAACCGGAGTCGATTCATCTGGGCGGGATCTACGGCTTCCTCACCCCGAATCAGGTCGCGGCCAAGGGGCCGGGGGTCTGGCAGACGTTGGACATCACGCTCGTCGGACGACGGGTCACGGTCGTGCTGAACGGCACGCCGATCATCGTCGATCAGACGATTCCGGGCATTACCGGCGGCGCCCTCGATAGCCAGGAAGGAGAACCGGGACCGATCTATCTGCAGGGGGATCACACGGCGGTCGAGTTCCGACGCATCGTGATCCAGCCGTCCAAGACTCCCTGACCTTCCGGTGATCTCACCGATGGGGCTCGATAGCTGGCTCAAGACGGCCCACGTCCTCGGCGCGATCCTCTTCGTCGGGAACGTGATCGTGACGGGGATCTGGAGCGCCATTCTGTTTCGCGCGCGCCACACGCACGATTTCCGCGTCGCCGCGCGCGCGATCATCGTGACCGACTGGGCGTTCACCGTGGGCGGCGGCGCGCTGCTCACCACCAGTGGCGTTTGGCTGGCGATGCACCGGGGGCTATCCATTTGGGGGACGCCGTGGATCCGCTCCGCGATGCTCGCCCTCGCACTGTCCACCGCCCTGTGGCTGATCGTGCTGGTGCCCGCACAGCGGACGATGCACGCCGTGCGTCAACCAGCAGCGGCAGATGCAGGCGCGACCGACGCGATCCTCGAGCGCGCCTTCATGCGTTGGACCGTCGCCGGTTGGCTCGCGACGGCGCCCCTCGTCTACGCCGTCTGGTGCATGGTCACCAAGCCGATGGGGTGACGCCGAAGCGCGGCCCGGTGAGCGGTGCGACCGTCAGCGGTGCGACCGTCAGCGGTTCAACGCTCAGGGGCCACGGGGAAGGCGAGGGCGGGGCGAGCTTGCCTGCTGCGCGGCCCGCGCCCCGCCGCGACCAAACACCAGCCGGTGCACCCGACGGGTGACGACCACCAGCAGGACGATGACCACGACGACCGTGACGAGCGGCAGGAAGATCGCGAGCACACTCGTCACGACCGCCCCGACCAGCTCGAGTGTTGCCACGACCGGATTGGCCGTCCCACCGGTGAGGGTGGTGCTCTTGAGTCGCGTCAGGACGGTGGCGCCCTGCGTCATCCCTGCCGCACCACCCGCCAGCAGCAC
>JBDKIJ010000275.1:0-3231 GCA_039797155.1 Gemmatimonadota bacterium
GACCACGTGGGCCGAAAGCCCCGCTGCGGTGAGTTTTTCCGCCGAGACCTCGCGCGGCTGCCGCTCAAGCTTGTCGAGCACGGCGTACACCGCCGTCCACGCCGTCTCGGGAATCTCCAGATGCTCGAGGAGCCCGTTCAGCAGCCGCCGATCACTCACGCGCGCGCGCACGTCGGTGTGCATCAACCCGAACTCGCGCATGATCTCGATGGCGATCGACACCAGCTCGGCGTCGGCTAGGACATCCGTCTCGCCCACGAGATCAACGTTGAGCTGGAAGTGCTCACGCAGGCGCCCCTTTTGGGTCCGCTCGTAGCGGAACAGCTGGGGGATCGAGAACCAGCGCACCGGCTTGCGCAGCGCCTGCGCGCGCGCGCCGACCATGCGGGCGAACGTCGGCGTCATCTCGGGGCGCATCGAGACGGCCCGACCGCCCTTGTCGGTGAAGTCAAACAACTGCCCCACGATCTCCTCGCCGCTTTTCTGCGTATACAACTCGAGCGGTTCGAGTGGCGGCCCGTCATACTCCACAAACGCATAGCGCCGCACGACGCGGCGCCAGGTGTCGAAGATGTAGGCTCGCTCGGCGAACTCGTCGGGGTAGAAGTCTCGGAACCCCGGAAGCGGCTTCTGTGACATTCCAGTAAGCTACCGAGCCAACGGATCCACCTGCAACCGCTCCATCGCATCGCCAACGGTGTGGAAGGAGCCGGTCACGAGCACCGTCCGCGCCTTGGCGGCGGCGTACCGCAACGCCGAGTCGAAATCGTCCGATCGACACAGCGGGAGCCCAACCTCCGCTCCCCAGGCCATCACCTCGTCCAGATCCCAGCTGCGATTCGCCGGTGCCGTCGGGGCCATCGTCACCACCACCTGCTCGGCGGCGCTGGAGACCGCGCGCAGGATCCCGCGCCAGTCCTTGTCACGCAGGACGCAGACGACAGCGGTAATGGGCTGGGGCATGCCGACGGCGAGCAGGTTGGCTGCCACGGTGGCGGCTCCGTCAGCATTGTGGGCCACGTCGAACAACCACGGGCCCGACCGATGGAAACGACCGGCAAGGCGTACATTGACCAGAAGCGAATCCGCACGGTCGCCAATGGCCGCCCACTGGCCACCGGCGGCCCGCAGCATCCCGAGGGCTACGGCCGCGTTGTGGGCCTGGAACCGGCCAATCAGGGGCGTGGTGAGGCGACGCGTCCCGCTCGGCTCCTCCAGCGTGAAGCTGGTCCCCTGCGCACCGACGACGACGTCGTGCACCTGCCAATCCCGCCCCGTGGTCAGAATCGGACTACTCCCCGCCTCCTCGGCATACCGCTGCAGCAGCGACCGAATTGCCGGATCCGTATCGCCCACCACGGCAGGGATACCGGCCTTGTAGATGCCGGCCTTCTCGGACGCAATCGCCGCCAGGGTATCACCGAGGTATTCCATGTGGTCGAAGCCAATCTGCGTGACCCCGGCCGCGACCGGCCTCACCACGTTCGTGGCATCGAGCCGTCCCCCCAGCCCCACTTCGATCACCGCCACGTCCACTTGCTGCTCGGCGAAATACGCAAGCGCCATAGCGGTCGTGGCTTCGAAGAAGGTGGCCCCGAGTTCGGTAAGCACCGGCTCCCAGCTGGTCAGCCAGGCCGTGATGGCCTCCCGGGACATCGGGGCACCATCCACCACGATCCGTTCGCAGAAATCGACGAGGTGGGGGGAGGTGTAGCGCCCGACCCGCAGCCCCGAGCCGCGCAGGAGGGCATCCAACGTGGCCACCGTGCTCCCTTTGCCGTTGGTGCCGGCGACATGAAACACCGGGTAGGCCCGGTGCGGGTCGCCAAGGCGCACCAACAGCTCCTGGACCCGTTCGAGCCCAAGACGCCAGACACCTCCGGTGCGACGGAAGAGGCGGTCGAGTGCCGCCTGATACTGCGGCAGGGTCAGCTTTCCTGCTGAGCGTGGCCGGCGGCCGCAGGTCGCCCCGTCATGTGGCGCAACAGGCGGGAGAGCGTATCACGCAACTCCTTGCGGTGCACCACTCGATCCACCATCCCCTTCTCCAGCAGGAACTCGGCCGTCTGGAACCCCTCGGGAAGGTCCTGCCCCAGTGTCTGCTTGATGACGCGCGGCCCGGCGAAGCCAATGACGGCCCCCGGTTCTGCAAGGATCGCATCCCCGAGCATTGCGTAGCTGGCGCTGACGCCCCCCGTGGTCGGATTTGTCAGTACCGAAATGTACGGAATGCGCCGTTCGGCCAGCTGAGACAACACCGCGGAAGCCTTGGCCATCTGCATGAGGGACAGGATCCCTTCCTGCATGCGAGCGCCGCCCGACGCGGAGACAATGACGAGCGGGTGCTTCTTCTCGAGGGAGCGCTGGCCGAGGCGGGCGATTTTTTCGCCGACGACGGAGCCCATGGAGCCGCCCATGAAGGAGAAGTCCATGATACCGATGCCGACGGGCATGCCTTCGAGGAGGCCCGTCACCGTCAAAATCGCGTCAGAGTCCCCGGCGTTGACCAGCGCGCGCTTGAGACGCGAGGGATAATCGGGGAAGCCGAGTGGATCGACAGAGCGGAGCTCCGTTCCCACTTCGACGAGGGAGCCGTCATCGATGAGGAAACTGGCATAATCCCACGCGCGGAGCCGGCGATGATGATCGCACGTCGGGCAGACATTCAGGTTCCGCAGAAATTTGTCGCGGATATCCGTGTGCCCACACGCCTCGCACTTTTCCCAGGTGTCTCGCGGGATCTCAAGGCGCTCGCGCTGGGGCTGCTTGGTCTTTCTTTCCTTACGGAACCATGCCATAGGGACCAAAGATCAGACAGGACCGTGGCGAAGGCTAGTCCTTGCCCTCCGAATTTCCGGGACGATCCGATGCCGGGAGCCGAGATCAAAGCCCGAGCGCGTCGGCCTCCCCGCGCCCTTCCGCCGAAATCCGAAGCAGGACCGCCACGGCCAGCCAGGACACCAACAGGAACGACGGGCCGTAGCTGAAGAACGGCAGCGGAATGCCGGTGACGGGCATCAGGTTGAGCGTCATCCCGACGTTGACGATGACGTGCACGAACCAGGCAGCCATGATGCCGAAGGCCACGAGGCTCGGGAAGGAGGCATTCGCCCGAGAGGCGACCCGCGTGCAGCGCATGAGCAAGCCGAGAAAGAGGGCCAGGGCGGCACTCACCCCGATGAAGCCCAGTTCTTCGCCGACGACGGAAAAGATGAAGTCGGTCTGTTGTTC
>JBDKIJ010000276.1:0-3925 GCA_039797155.1 Gemmatimonadota bacterium
GCGAGAGCCGAACCTTCTGGAACTCGGCATTTTTTCGGTGATGTGGTCGGAGCATTGCTCCTACAAGTCGAGCCGGCTGCACCTCGCCAAGCTGCCGACCACGGCGCCCTGGGTGATTCAGGGCCCGGGCGAGAATGCCGGGGTGATCGATATCGGCGATGGCGATGCTGCCATCTTCAAGATGGAGAGCCACAACCACCCGAGCTACATTGAACCCTACCAGGGCGCGGCGACCGGCGTCGGCGGCATCCTGCGCGACGTCTTCACCATGGGCGCCCGGCCAATCGCGCTGCTCAATTCGCTGCGCTTCGGGCCCCTCACCTCGAGCCGTGTGCGTTGGCTCTTCGCCGGCGTGGTGAAAGGCATCGGCGACTACGGCAACTGCGTCGGCGTCCCCACCGTGGGCGGCGAAGTGGTATTCGACCCGTCGTACGAAGGGAACCCACTGGTGAATGCCATGTGTGTTGGCCTCATGCGCGAGGACGAACTCATCCGCGCGGTGGCCAGCGGCGTCGGCAACCCCATCATGGCCGTCGGTGCACGCACCGGACGCGACGGCATCCACGGCGCGTCATTCGCCTCGGAAGACCTCTCCGAATCAAGTGAAGCCAAGCGCCCCATGGTGCAGGTGGGCGATCCCTTCACCGAGAAGCTGCTCCTCGAAGCGAGCCTTGAACTGATCCGTAGTGGGCACATCGTTGCCATTCAGGATATGGGCGCCGCGGGCCTCACGTCGTCGTCGGCGGAAATGGCCGAGCGTGGCGATGTCGGCGTCACCATCGACGTCACCAAGGTGCCAGTCCGCGAACCCAACATGACGCCGTACGAAATCCTGCTGTCGGAATCGCAGGAGCGCATGCTGGTGGTGGCGAAGCAGGGACACGAAGACGACGTACGCGCGATCCTCGCCAAGTGGGATCTTGAGGCGGCCGTCATCGGTGAAGTGATCGCCGAACCGGTGTACCGCGTCACCGAAGGTGACACGGTAGTCGCCGAGTTCCCGGGCTCCCGCCTAGTGACCGAGTGCCCGCAGTACAAGCTGGAACCCAGGGAAAGTGACACTCTCAAGACGGCCCGTCACACGAACGCCCATGACGTGAAGCCGCTCCCGGAAGAGCGAGATCACGCGTGGACGCTCGAACAGCTTCTCTCCTCCCCCACCATCGCCAGCAAGCGATGGGTATGGCAGCAGTACGACTCCACCGTGCGCACCTCCACCGTGCGTGGCCCTGGCAGCGATGCCGCCGTGGTGCGCCTGCGCGGCACCGACAAGGCGATCGCGCTCTGCATCGACGGGAATGGCCGGCACGTGGCACTCGACCCGCGCAACGGAGGTCGCGCTGCGGTGTGCGAAGCGGCGCGTAACGTCGCGTGCACCGGCGCGCGCCCAATGGCGATCACCAACAACCTCAACTTCGGCAACCCGAAGAAGCCCGAGGTGTACTTCCAGCTGTCGGAAGCCATCGCCGGGATGGGCGAAGCGTGTGCGGTGCTTGAAACGCCCGTTACCGGCGGCAACGTGTCGCTGTACAACGAAAACCCGCAGGGCGCGATTCACCCCACGCCGACCATCGGCATGGTGGGACTCATCGAATCGATGGCGCACGTCACCCCTTCGGCATTCCAGCAGGTCGGTGACGAGATCGTCCTGCTCGGCGACTGCACCGATGAGCTCGGCGCCAGTGAATACCTGCTCGCCATCCACGGGCTCACCATCGGCACACCGCCGGCGTGCGATCCGGCGCGCGAACGACGCCTCATCGACGCGCTGCTCGAGACCATCAAGGCCGGCGCCGTCCGATCGGCCCACGATTGCAGCGATGGCGGCCTCGCCGTGGCGCTCGCCGAATGCGCGATCATCAACCGTGATCAACCGTTCGGGTTCGACGTGGATCTCTCCGCCTGGGCCACGCTGCCGCACCGTGCGCTGCTCTTCGGCGAAGGGCACGGACGCGTCGTGGTCTCCACGGCCGACAGTGCCGCGGTCCTGACCATCGCCCAGCAGCATGGCGTCCCTGCCCGTGTCATTGGTCGCGTAACGACCGCGGCAGACGGCGCCCACGTCACGATCTCCGATGACACCTTCTCCGCCCCGATCGATTCGCTGATCGCGGCGTTCCACGAAGCGATCCCGCGCGCCATGGATGGCTCGGCGCCGGCTTCCACCACCGACTGAAGGACGGCACCTCCATGTGTGGCATCTTCGGCGTGTACGGCCATAAGGACGCGGCCGCCCTGACCCAACTCGGGCTGTACGCGTTGCAACACCGCGGGCAGGAATCGGCGGGCATCGTGGCCGTGGACGACAGCGGGACGGCGCGCGTCAGTCGCGCCATGGGGCTCGTCTCAGAAGGGTTTGATGACGAGGAGATGACCGATCTCATCGGCCCCATCAGCATCGGACATACCCGCTACAGCACCGCGGGCTCCTCCGTCATCGAGAACGCGCAGCCGATCCTCGCGCGCGTGCGCGGCGGGCACATCGCCTTGGCGCACAACGGCAACCTGACCAACGCCGTCGAGCTGCGCCGCGATCTGGAAAATCAGGGCGCGATCTTCTCCAGCACGATGGACTCGGAAGTCATCGTACACCGCATCGCGCGGGCGCAAGGAGCCACGCCCGAGGCCCGCGTGGCCAATGCCCTCGTCGGCGTCGAGGGGGCCTACTGCCTGCTGGTCGTGCTCGACGAAACCGTTATCGCCGCGCGTGACCCGCACGGCTGGCGCCCACTGGTCATGGGGCGCCTCGGCGACGGCTACGTATTCGCCTCCGAATCCTGTGCCCTCGACATTGTGGGCGCCGCGATCGAGCGCGAGATCCAGCCGGGGGAGGTCGTGGCGGTCGACCGCCACGGGTTCCGCGCCTCGCAGGGGCTGCGCCCTGCGCCGCTCAATCGGTGCGTCTTCGAGCACGTCTACTTCGCCCGCCCCGACAGCCACATCTTCGGCGGCAGCGTCGACCGCTCGCGCCGGGCGCTCGGTCGTCGACTCGCCGTCGAGTGCCCCGCCCCGGGCGCTGATCTCGTCTTTGCCGTACCGGACTCCTCCAATTCCGCGGCGCTCGGCTATGCCGAGCAGTCAGGCGTGCCGTACGAGCTGGCGCTGATCCGCAACCATTACGTGGGACGCACCTTCATTCAACCCACGCAGTCGGGGCGAGACGCGAAAGTGAAGGTGAAGTACAACCCCGTCCGTGAGCTCCTCGAGGGGAAAAGGGTCGTGATGGTGGATGACTCCATCGTTCGCGGCACCACCACGCGGGGGCTCGTATCCCTGGTGCGCGCGGCGGGCGCCAAGGAAGTCCACATGCGCGTCTCCAGCGCGCCCATCATCAGCTCCTGCTACTACGGGATCGACACCCCCCGCCGCGAGGAGCTGATCGCCGCCCGGATGAGTCATGATGAACTAGTTCGTCACTTGGGCGTTGATTCTCTCGGCTACCTGTCCATCGATGGCATGCTTTCCGCGATGCCCGATGGGCCCGGTGGCTACTGCCACGCTTGCTTCTCCGGCCGGTATCCCACCGCGATCCCGTCCGAACCCGAACTGCTGCGCGCCGGAGGATGATTAAATCGTTGATGCGAAGGGCACATTCTGGCCTCTCAAACCGAGAGGCCAGCTCCATGTGCCTGATTGCGGCCGGAAGATTTGCTTTGGTAGAGCATCTTGTCGGCCAGTTCGATCAAGGGTAGGGCGTCACTCCCACGTCGTGGAATCGTGCTGGCTACCCCAAGGCTGATACTCACATGTGCAGCGGTGATCGACTTGGCATGCTCGATACGGGAATCCTGTACGGCAACACGTAGACGTTCTGCCAACTGCAATGCATGCTCAAGGCTGGTCTCTGGCGCTAGTACGACAAATTCCTCGCCACCGTATCGAGCCACGAAATCACCCGCCCGACGCATCTGACCAGCCAGCGCCC
>JBDKIJ010000277.1:0-4559 GCA_039797155.1 Gemmatimonadota bacterium
GCGCATTGTCGGGGCGCGTGAGCTCGATGAGCTGCTGCAGCTCGAATCCGATCCCGCGATGGAGAAGGACCTCGATGCGGAGGTCCAGCGCATCGTGGAAGAGCTCGACGCCTTCGAACTCAAGTCGCTCTTGCGCGGCAAGGACGACATGCGCGATGCGCAGGTGGAAATCTCGGCTGGCGCCGGCGGGACCGAAGCGCAGGATTGGGCGTCCATGCTGCTCCGTCTCTATACGCGCTGGGCCGAGCGCAAGGGATTCGCGCTCGAGATGCTCGACCTCTCCGAAGGCGAAGAGGCGGGGATCAAGGGTGCGGTCATGGAAATCAAGGGCGCATATGCCTACGGCTTCCTGCGCCCGGAGTCCGGCGTGCACCGGCTCGTGCGCATTTCACCGTTCGACTCGCAGGCGCGTCGCCATACGAGCTTCGCCTCGGTGTTCGTGTATCCCGTGGTGAACGAGGAGATCAACATCGAAATCCGCGAAGAGGACATCCGAATGGATGTCTTCCGCGCCTCCGGTGCTGGTGGGCAGCACGTCAATAAGACGTCGTCCGCGGTGCGTCTCACGCACATCCCGACGGGGATCGTGACGTCCTCGCAGCAGGAGCGCTCGCAGTTCAAGAACAAGGCGACCGCGCTCAAGATGCTGAAGAACCGGCTGTATCAGCTCGAAGCCGAGAAGCAGGCCGCCGTGAAGGCGGCGTTCGATGCGAACAAGCAGGACGTGACCTTCGGCAGCCAGATCCGCAGCTATGTCTTCCAGCCGTACACGATGGTGAATGACCATCGGACGGAACTCAAGATTGCCGACGTACAGAAGGTGATGGACGGAGACATCGATCCGTTCATTCAGGCCTATCTCAAGCAGGACAGCGAAGCTGGAGCCGAAGGAGGCGTGGCGTGAGCGACGAACAGCAGGAATCGATCGAGGCGAAGCCCGAGCTCAACTTCGTGATGCAGGCGCGGCGCGAGAAGCTGGAGCGCCTGCGGGCAGCCGGTGTCGAGCCCTTCGGATATTCGTTCGATCGCACGCATACGGCGGCGCAGTGCGTGGCCGTGCTTGGCGATGCTGATGAGGGACCGACGGTCGCGGTGGCGGGACGGCTGGTCTCGTGGCGTGGACAGGGCAAGACGGTGTTCGCGCATCTGGCGGATATGGATGGCCGTGTACAGGTGTACTTCCGGAAGGATGAGCTGGGTGACGCCGTCTTCGCGCAGTTGAGCGAGTACGATCTGGGCGACTGGGTCGGCGTCCGTGGTCCCATGATGCGGACCCGCACGGGCGAGGCGACCGTCAAGGTGGCGCAGGTCGAACTGCTGTCGAAGTCGTTACGGCCGTTACCGCTCGGCAAGGAACAGATCGTCGACGGGCAGGTGGTTCGCTATTCGGCGTTCTCCGACACGGAGCAGCGGGCACGTCAACGCTATGCCGATCTCGCGGTGCATCCGGAAGTTCGGGCACTGTTTCGCGCCCGCTCCGAGGTGACACGCGCGATTCGGCAGCACCTCGACGGGCTCGGCTACCTGGAAGTCGAAACGCCGGTGTTACAGCCGTTGTATGGTGGGGCCGCCGCGCGGCCATTTATCACGCACCACAATACGCTCGACATGCCGCTCTATCTCCGCATCGCGGACGAGTTGTATCTCAAGCGGCTGATTGTCGGCGGGTTCGAACGCGTCTACGAAATCGGGCACGACTTCCGGAATGAAGGGATTGACCGGACGCACAATCCCGAGTTCACGATGCTCGAGTTCTACGAGGCCTTCGCCGACTACACGACGATGATGGCGCGCGTGGAATCGCTCCTCGTTGCCGCCGCCGAGGCGGTCCGCGGCATTCCGATCGTCGGCGAAAAAGTGCCGACGTTGGTCACGCCGTTCCCGCGCATCGAGTGGGTCCCGAGCCTGTCGAAGGCGGCGGGGGGCGATGTCATGGCAGTGGACGATGCGACGTTGCGTGGTATGGCCGAGCGAATCGGTGTTCAGAAGGTCGCGACGCTGAGTCGTCCCAAGGTGCTGGACGAGATGTTCCAGGCCCTGGTGGAGTCGACGATCGAGACGCCGACCTTCGTGGTGGACTATCCCAAGGAGCTGTCGCCGTTGGCCAAGCCGAAGCGCGGCGGTCCAGAGGGGATCACCGAGCGCTTTGAACTGTTCGCGCGGGGCAAGGAACTCGCGAACGCGTTCTCCGAACTCAACGACCCGATCGATCAGCGCGAGCGCTTCGAGGCCCAGGCCGCGTTACGTGCCGCTGGCGATGACGAGGCCAGCGGCGTGGATGAGGATTATCTGCGTGCCATGGAGTATGGGATGCCGCCGACGGGTGGTGTGGGCATCGGCATCGATCGGTTGTTCATGTATCTCACGGATACACCGAACATCCGCGACGTCATCCTGTTCCCCACGATGCGCCCCGAGTAAGACACGGTGCGGCGTCTCGAACTCTCGATCGCGTGGCGGTACCTGCGGAGTCGTCGCGGGTCACGCCTCCTGTCACTGATCAGTGTCATCGCCATTGGCGGTGTACTGGTCGGCGTCAGTGCACTCATCGTGATCATGGGGGTGATGAACGGCCTGCAGCGCGACTTGCGCGAAAAGATTCTGGTGGGCAGTCCGGATGTCCGCGTCCTGCCGTACGGTGACGACATGCGGTTGCCGGATTGGGCGGCGCTCCGGGAACGGGTGGCGAAGGTGCCGGGGGTGGTGCGTGTTGCCCCGTTCGTGCAGACGCAGGGGCTGGTCAGGAACATGGCGGGCTTTGTGACGGGAACAGCGGTCGTTGGCCTCGAAGCGCCGGCGCGGCCGGAGAACGAAGTCACGACCATCCGGAATCACGCGATTCTCGGAGACTTTATCTTTCACCGTGAGGGCGTGTCGCTCCCGGGCGTGGTTCTCGGGAAGTTCCTGGCCGCCAAGTTGAGCGCGTTGCCGGGCGACACCGTGGTGCTCCTCGGAGCGGCCGGGCTCAAGATGAACGCGGCCACGGGGGCGGTCGTCCCGCGTGCCGACAGTCTCGTCGTCTCGGGGATCTTCGAGACCGGCATGTTCGAGTACGATGATGCGTACGTGTATCTCGACTTGCGCACCGCACAGGCGTTTGCGGGTCTCGATCAGGATGTTACCGGGCTCGAGGTTCGGGCGCGCGATCGCTGGATGGCCCCGAGCGTGGCGGATTCCCTCCGGGTAGCGCTCGATGCACCGGTCCGCGCCGTGGACTGGCAGGAACAGAATCGGTCGCTCTTTCAGGCCCTCAAGCTTGAAAAGCTCGGGATGAGCGTCATCCTATTGCTCATCATTCTCGTGGCGGCGTTCAACATCGTGAGTACGCTCACGATGGTTGTCGCCGACAAGACGCGTGAAATCGGCATTCTCCGGGCGATGGGCATGCCGGCCGCGTCCATTCGGCGGATCTTTCTGTATCAAGGGACCGTGGTGGGCGCCGTGGGTACCGGTGGTGGACTGGCTCTGGGGCTGGGCATCGGGTGGCTGCTCGAGCATTACCGCCTGATCACGCTGGATGCGTCGGTGTACTTCATCGACCATCTGCCGGTGGCGATCGAAGCCTGGGATGTCATCCTGATCGTGGCAGCGAGCGTCGCGGTGTCGGCGCTGGCGACCCTGTACCCTGCCTCGCAGGCGGCTCGGCTCTATCCGGTCGAGGCGATCCGCCATGAATGACCAGCGGGGTGATGGCGAGTTCGTGATCGAGGCCACGGGCCTCGTGAAGGAGTTCCGAGGCGGCGACGGCGGCGTGATCCGGGTGCTGGATGACGTCGCCCTTGCGGTGCGGCGCGGCGAGATGGTCGCGATCGTGGGGGCGAGCGGAGCGGGGAAGAGCACGCTGCTGCATGTCCTGGGGGCGCTCGAGCGCCCGTCGGCCGGAAAGATCCGTCTTGATGGACAGGCCGTCGACGCCTTGGGGGATGAGGCGCTTGATGCGCTCCGGAACCGTGCCGTCGGGTTCGTGTTTCAATTTCATCACCTGCTCAAGGAGTTTTCGGCCCTCGAGAATGTGATGATGCCGCTCCGCATCGGGGGCATGCCGTTGGGGCTGGCGCGCGATCGGGCCGCATTCCTGCTGGAACGGGTTGGGCTGGGTTCGCGCTTGCATCATCGGCCCTCGGCGTTGTCCGGTGGTGAGCAGCAGCGGACGGCGGTGGCACGGGCGCTGGCGACGGAGCCCGCGTTGCTGTTGGCGGATGAACCAAGTGGGAATCTCGATTGGCACAACGCGGAACGATTGCACGACCTGTTTGCCGAACTGGCGCGGGAGCAGTCGCTCGGGTTGGTCGTGGTCACGCATAACCAGTCCTTGGCGGCGCGTGCGGACCGTACGCTTTTGTTGGAAGGGGGACGGCTGGGGATGTCGAACGTTCAGGGGGTAGGGAGCTGATGCTCTGCGATAACTGCAAGGAACGCGATGCCGTGGTGCACCTGACGCGGATCGTGGACAACGCGGTGACGCAGCTGCACCTCTGCGAGAAGTGCGCGGCGGCCAAGGGCGTGGAAACAACGCTGGCCATCCCGCAGCATCCGTTGGGGGACATTCTGCAGGCCGT
>JBDKIJ010000278.1:0-13418 GCA_039797155.1 Gemmatimonadota bacterium
GGCGAGGCGATCACCTCACGCACCAGCGACTCCAACTCGCCATCGCTGGCAAAGCGCAACGCGATGTAATGACGCGGCGAGAATGTCGCCTCGGCTTTCGCGACGAGCTCGGCGGGGAGCACACGCGCGTAGCGCAGCTGTTCTTCGAGTCGGATCAGCCGATCCTGTGCCCGGAGCGGGGAGAGTCGCGCAACGGAGACCGCACCGAACAGCGCCAGGGCGCCGATGAGGAAATACAGGGAATCGCCATCCATGGCGCGGAAGAAGCGCACGCCGCTCCACACCAGAAAGACAAACGATGCCGGCGCGGCGAAGTAGTGGTACATCGGATAATACTGCGCGTGGTTGCCGAAATTTTGACCGGTCGGGGCCATGAGATGCTCAATCGGTGGATGGTGAGGAAGAGATCAGACGATCAATCGCCTGTATGGACTGCTGGAGTCGCGCGTCCCAGTCTCCGCGGATGACGAGACGAGGCGCGTCAAAACGGGTCAGGGTTTCGATAAACTGGCTGTGGATTTCGAGGCGACGGTCGCTGCGGTCGCGTACGCCGTCGGCCACCCACGGTACGTCGATGTCCAGCACCAAGTAAAGATCAGCCCGTCGCGTCCGCGCGAGCTCCTCGAGAAATGCCGGGCATCGTCCAAAGTAATGATGACAGTAGACCACGGTGCTGACCACATCGGTGTCATGCAGGAGCAGGGATTCCCCGGCAACCCGCGCGTCTGCTAGCGCCGTGTCCTCCGCCGCTACCTGACCACGCGCGATGGGCCCGTGATCGGCAAACTCGAGGGCCGAGCCCTTGGTTTCCGCATACTGCCGTACGAACTCCGGCACCCAGCGCACTCCAAAGTGCGCGGCGAGGCGTGCAGCCAGCGTGGTCTTCCCCACGCTCTCGGATCCGGTCAGCACGACCCGGAGGGGTTTAGGCGATTGGTCGTTCACGCGATGCTCTTCGTGGTACGCCATGATTGTTGCCAGCGGATGAATCCGATCGTTGCCAACGCCAGAAAGATCACGTAGAGCACGCTCGTCAGCATCAGGCCGCGGACGAAGAAGAGCGCGATGTAGCCGACATTCGCGACGATCCAGAGGATCCAGTGCTCCAGCACCTTGCGAGTCATCAGCCACTGCGCGACCAGGCTGATGGCAACGAGGAACCCGTCGGCCCAGGGCATCGCGGCACCGGGGATCTGCGCGGTGATCAGGGCCAGCGCGATCCAGGCGATCATGACCGCGGCCAGAATACGCCACCAGTCCTTGGCCTGCGCTCTGGTGATCTGGAGTGGTGTTCCAGCCTCGCCGCCCCGCTGCCACCGCCACCAGCCGATCGCCGACAGGACGAAGTACACGACCTGCAGTCCGGTATCGGCGTACAAACCGGCCCGGGCAAAGACCATCAGATAGAACACCGCGTTCAGCAGGCCGATGGGCCAGCTGAGGAGGTGTTCGCGCGTAACCAGCCAGACGTTCAGCACGCCGGTGGAAAATCCGAGTACTTCGGTGCAGGACGTACCATGCGCGTTAAACCATGCGCAAAGCGCGGCGACTCCACTGGTCATGTTGGGACAAGCTAATTAGGATCTCCCCCACATGACCGGGGTGCCGGCGCCGCTGGTGTGCGCAGGCTGAGAAAACACCCGCAGAACCTGATCCGGTTCGTACCGGCGTAGGGAGTCCCATCGATGCTCAAGCGATCCGTCGCGTGCCGTGCGCACGCGTGGTGCGTGGCCCGTGCCGCCGCGCTGTTGTTGTCGTCCGCCACCGCGCTGTCTGCCCAACAGGATACCACCGCTCGCGCCGATACCGCGCGGCGCATTGAAGGCGTGCTGGTCCAGGCGATCCGCGCGGGCGAACAGGCGCCGATTGCCCAGAAGGTGATCGGGCGCGCGCAGATCACGGCGCGGCACTTCGGACAGGATGTGCCGATGCTGCTGATGAACGCAGCCCCCTCGCTGGTTGCGCATACCGAGACCGGCACCCAGTGGGGGTACAGTTATCTCCGACTGCGCGGGCTCGATCAGACGCGCATCAACATCACGATCGACGGCGTGCCGCTGAATGACATGGAGGATCAGGTCCTCTATTTCGCGAACTTCGCCGATCTGATGTCGAACGTCCACAGTGTGCAGGTGCAGCGCGGCGTCGGCACGAGCTCGGCAGGTACGGCGTCCTATGCCGGCTCGATCAACTTCGAAACGACGCCCATTGCGCAGCAGGGGCGGAGCGGCGACGTGCAGCTGCAGCTGGGCAGCTTCGGGGCGCGCCGGATGAGCGTCGGGTTCAACAGTGGCCTCACGGGATCGCGTTTTGCCGCGTATGGACGCGTGAGTGCCCTGCAAACCAACGGCTACCGCGATCACAGTGGCGTGCTGGGACGCTCGGCGTTCGTAGGGGCCGGCTGGTTCGGTGATCGTCATACGCTGAAGCTGACGACACTGGTCGGGCTACTTGCCGATACGCTGTCGTATGTCGGGGCGACCAAGGCGCAGCTCGAGCAGAACTGGCGGTTCAATCCGCTGGCGCCGGATGAGCGGGATCGCTTCGGTCAGCAGATGGTGTCACTCGCCTACACACGGGCGCTCGCCAATGGCGGCACGTGGAGCACCACGGTGTATCGGAATTCGGCGTCCGGCAACTACGACTATTTCGAACTACCTGATCGCTACCGGTTCAATCTTGCCCACTGGTGGTATGGGACCACGAGTGCCTACAACGTGGAACGTGGCGCGGCGCAGCTGCACGCCGGTATCAACGCGAACGTCTACGAGCGGGCACACCGCGGATATGTGCAGCCGACCACCGAGCTATACGACAACAGTGGGCACAAGCAGGATGCGAGTGGCTTCGCCAAGCTGTCGTATGACGTGGGGCGCGTTCGGTGGTTTGGCGACGTGCAGACCCGGTGGGCGCGGTTCCGGTATGAACCATCGGAAAGCGCCGGGATCGAGGAACGCTCCATCGATTGGCTCTTCGTGAACCCCAAGGGTGGTGCTACGCTGACGCTGGGCCGTGGGGTCTCCGCCTTTGCCTCGTACGGCATCACCAATCGCGAGCCGGCCCGGAACGATCTCTTCGCCGGCGATGATGACCTCAACGCCGACAATGTCGCCGCGTACGGGGACTTCACTCGTGTGAAGCCGGAGCGCCTGCATGACACGGAACTGGGGCTCACCGTGAAACGCGCCACGCTCGATGTCGCGGCCAATCTGTACAGCATGGATTTCCGCAACGACATCGCGCGCATCGGGGCACCGACCGCGTCCGGCTCGATTCTGCGCCGGAACGTCGGGAGCAGCTACCGTCGTGGACTCGAGCTCGATGTGACGTATCGCGGACTCCGGCACGTCGTATTCGCCGGTAACGCGACATGGAGCACGAATCGCATCCGGCAGTTCACCGACTCGTCCCGCGGGACGCCGGTCGTCCGCCGCAACGTGGAGCCGATGTTGACGCCGCGGTTCATCAGTAGTCACCGTGTAGAGATCGCGCCCGCATCGCGCGTGTCACTCTCGCTTGAAGGTCGCTACCAGTCACGCGCCTTCCTCGATAACACCAGCAGCCCCGATCGCGTCCTGCCGGATTACTACGTCGTGGATGCCACGGCCAATGTCCGCGTCGCCCGCGTCCAATTCACGATCCGGGGCCAGAACCTTGGGGATACGCGCAAGTTCGGCAGCGGCGCCGTCTCGAGCTCGGGGCGCGTGCGCTATTTCATCCTGCCGGCCCGTGCCCTGTTCGTGACCGCGACCATTCCGCTGTAAGCCGCCGTCACTCGGTCTCCTCGGCCCGCCCCTCGCGGGATCGAGGCGGAACGGATAGCGTGGTGGGATGCACCGCTCTCCCATCATGCTCTCCGTCGCGGTCTTCGGGATCGCCACCTCGCTTGTTGCCTCCAGCCTCTCCGCACAGGCGCCGCTACGTCCGCAAATCGACGCGTGGCGTGCCAAGCACGAGCGCGAGATCCTCGACGAGGCCTTCGGTCTCTTGGCGATTCCCAACGTCGCCAGTGATACCGCGAATATCGCGCAGAACGTCACCTTCATCACGCAGGCCTTCGCAAAGCGGGGCGTGACCCTGACCACGCTCCGCGCGGCGGCTGGCGGGAACCCGGTGATCTTCGGAGAGCTGAAGGCACCCAAGGCGACACGGACGGTGGTGTTTTACGCGCACTATGACGGACAGCCCGTCGCTGGTGGCGGATGGGATGGTGAACCCTTTGCGCCCGGGCTCTTCCGGTATCGCAACAGCGTCGCCGTGGAGCCGATGCCGCTCCCCGCGCGTGGGGCGACCGTCGATCCCGAGTTGCGCATTCGGGCTCGCTCCGCGTCCGACGACAAGGGACCGATCGTCGCGATGCTTGCGGCACTCGACGCCATCAAGGCCGCGGGGCGGTCACCCGACGTCAACATCAAGTTTTTCTTCGATGGCGATGAGGAGGCCGGTAACGATCACCTCGGCGAGTTGTTGCGCGAGCACAAGGAGAAGCTGCAGGCCGATGCGTGGCTCTTCTTCGATGGGCCGACGCATGTGAGTGGCAAGCCGCAGCTCGTGCTCGGTGTACGGGGGGTGTTGGGGGTGAACCTCACCTTCTACGGCCCCAATCGCGCGCTGCACAGCGGCCACTATGGCAACTGGGCGCCGAATCCGGCCGTCGCGGCCGCGCATTTCGTCGCCGGCCTTCGCTCACTGGATGGCGACGTGAAAATCCCCGGGTTCTACGATGACGTGCCGCCCCCGTCGGCTGCCGATCGTGCCCTCGCGCAATCGCTGTCCACCACCGACGATTCCGTGCGCACGAGCCTTGGTCTGTCGTACACCGAGGCCAACAATGCGGCACTTGCCGAGCGGATCATGCGTCCAGCGCTCAACATTCGCGGGATTCGCGCCGGAAACGTCGGTGATGGCTCGTCGAACGCCGTTCCCACGAGTGCCACCGTCTCGATCGATTTCCGTCTGGTGCCTCGCCAGAGCCCGGAGCGGATCCGTCAGCTGATCGAGCAGCATCTGACTGCCCAAGGGTACACCATCACGGCCGACGCCAATGCGGCCGCGCGGAGCACCGACCGCTCCCGTCTTGTTCACATCGCATGGGGCGACGGGTATACCAGTGTGCAGGTGCCGGCTACGCTCCCCGTGGTCCAGGCGGTGCGACGGCTCATGGCGCGTGGCTACGGCGTCGAGCCGTATCTGATGCCGATCCTCGGCGGCTCGCTGCCGCTCTTCCACTTCGTCGATCAGCTGGGGGCGACCGTTATCACGGTCCCCACCGTCAACGCCGACAACAGTCAGCACGCGCCGAACGAAAATCTCCGCCTGCAGAATCTCTGGGACGGTATTGGCGTGATTGCGGAACTGATGACCGGGCTGGGTCGCGAGTGGCCGCGCGACCTGATCAAGTAGGCGTCGCTGCGGCGCTCTTGCCCATGCGGCATTTGTCGGAGCAGTAGCGGACCTGCTCCCAGTCGCGGGCCCATTTCTTCCGCCAGCTGAACGGCCGGCCGCAGCGGGCACAGATCTTGTCGGGGAACCCGTTGGTGCCCCGTTCGCGTGGTTGGTGAGACTCTCGGCGTGCCATGACGCTCAGCTAGCGAGGTTGATCGGTCGAGAGTTCCCATCGCCGCCGGACGTGAAGACTGGCGTTACACTGGCTTAATGCTGTAGGCAAGCGCCTGTATCACCGACAACGCTTGTTTACATTCCTCCCATATGAGTCCAGCCATCTCCAGTGTCTTCAACGACGGCATTTTCGCCGAACAGTTCGAACAGTATCGCCGCGACCCCGCGAGCGTTGACGAAACCTGGCGTCAGTATTTCCGGATCGCCGAATCGCTGATCGGCGGGGCCGCTGCGGCCCCGCCGCCGACTGCGGGTGTTTCGACCGGATCGATCGACCCGGCTTTTCTACGGAAGGTGGCCGCCACGGCCTCCCTGCTGCAGGCGATCCGCATGTACGGGCACTATGACGTCCAACTCGATCCATTGGGGGCACCGCCCGCTGGCGCCGACGAGTTGAGTTTGGCGTTCCATGGGCTTACGGAAGCCGATCTCGAGGCCATTCCGGGCGCGGCAATCGGTGACGACCGCTTTGCGACGGCCAAGGATGTGATCGCGCGCAAGCGCGAGGTGTACTCCGGACGCATCGGATACGAAGTCTGGCATGTTGAAGTGAACGAGGAGCGCGAGTGGTTCCGTCATGCGTTCCGCGACGGCGTGCTGACGCGACCGCTGTCGGCTGAGGAGAAGGTGCAGGTGTTGCGCCGCCTCAACGAAGTGGATGGCCTCGAACGGTTCCTCGGTCGCGCCTATCAGGGGTACAAGCGCTTCTCGATCGAGGGGACGGATGCGCTGGTGCCGATGCTCGACGAAATGATCCGCGTGCTGGGCGATGCCGGTGCGGAGGAAATCGTGATCGGCATGGCGCACCGTGGGCGCCTCAATGTGCTCACCAACGTGATGGGCAAGCCGTTCGAAACGCTGTTCGGCGAGTTCGAAGGACACTTCGAGCACATCGACGAAGGTGCCAGTGGTGATGTGAAGTACCACATGGGCTACGTCGGATCGCGTGAGGTGAGCGGCCGCGAGGTTCGCCTGCGCCTTGTGCCGAATCCGTCGCACCTTGAAGTGGTGAACCCGGTCGTGGAAGGCATCGTGCGCGCTCTGCAGCGGACGGCCGATGGTCGCGACGAGCAGAAGGTGGTGCCGGTGGCGATTCACGGTGACGCCGCCTTCCCCGGTGAAGGGATCGTCGCCGAAACGCTGAACATTTCGCATCTCAACGCATACCGTACTGGCGGCACGATCCACATCATCGTGAACAATCAGGTCGGGTTCACGACGGATCCATCCGATGCTCGCTCGACGTACTATGCGTCGGATCTCGCGAAGGGGTTCGAGATCCCGATCTTCCACGTCAATGCTGACGATGCCGAAGCCTGTCTGTCGGCGATGCGCCTGGCGTGTGCGTACCGATCGCGCTTCAACAAAGACGTGCTGATCGATCTCGTCGGCTACCGTCGCCACGGACACAACGAGGGCGACGAGCCGATGTACACGCAGCCCACGCGCACGGCGGTGATCCGCAAGCACCCGACGGTGCCGCAGGTGTGGGCGAACCGTCTGGTGGCTGAGGGAGTTCTGACCGCCGATGACGCCAGTGGCATCGATCGCGAGGTGGCGCAGCGCTACGCCGAGATCCACGCGCGATTCAAGCAGTCCTTGCTGGCCTCCGAGAAGCATGCTCCGTGGCCAGTCGAGCCGCCGTCCGCGCCGAAGCCGATCGATACGGCCGTGTCCGGCTCGCGGTTGCACGCGCTCAACGAACTGCTGCTGCAGTGGCCGACGGACTTCACGCCCAATCCGCGACTGGTCAAGCAGCTCGAGCGCCGGCGCGAAACGATGGGCGACCAGGGAGGCATCGAATGGGGGCACGCCGAGGCGTTGGCGTTCGCCTCGCTGCTTACGGATGGCGTGTCGGTGCGGTTGAGCGGACAGGATGCCGAACGCGGAACCTTCTCGCATCGACACTCGGTGCTCAATGATGTCGAGACCGGGCAGAAGTATGCGCCGTTAGCGCATCTGCCGGGCGCGGCGGGGCGTTTCGAGGTGTACAACTCCGCCCTCTCCGAGACGGCCGTATTGGCCTTCGAGTACGGCTACAGCACGGTGGCGGAAGACACGCTCACGCTGTGGGAGGCGCAGTTCGGTGACTTCGTCAACGTGGCGCAGCCGATCATCGATCAGTTCATCGTCGCCGATCGCACCAAGTGGGGACAGGACAGCAGTCTGGTCATGCTCCTGCCGCATGGCTATGAAGGGCAGGGCCCTGAGCACTCCAGCGCCCGTCCCGAGCGGTTCCTGCAGTTGTGTGCCGAGCAGAACATGACGGTGGCCTACTGCAGCACCCCGGCGCAGTACTTCCATCTGTTGCGGCGTCAGGCGCTCCGCAGCGATCGCCGTCCACTCATCTGCATGCAGCCCAAGTCGCTGCTTCGGCTACCGCAGGCTGCTTCGAAGCTCGAGGATCTGACGAGCGGCAGTTTCCAGTCAGTGATTGATGATCCGATCGCGTCGCAGCAGCGCGACGATGTGCGTCGCCTGGTATTCTGCACCGGGAAGATCTACTACGACTTGGCACTGTCGGCGCAGCGGAATCCGCAGGTCGCCCTCGTGCGCGTGGAAGAGCTGTATCCGTGGCCACACGAGGAGATCCGCCGCATCACCGAACTGTATCCGGCCATCGATGAAGTGATCTGGGCGCAGGAAGAGCCGAAGAATCAGGGCGCGTGGAGTTATGTGCAGCCGCGTCTGCGCGTGTCCGCTGGTGCGGCGGTCGGCGTACGATATATTGGCCGACCCGAGCGGGCGAGCCCTGCGGAAGGCCATGCCGATGCGCACCAGTCGGAGCAGGCGCGCATCGTGGCCAGTGTGATGAACACGGAAGCCATGATCGCGGGCGTCGCGCCGTAAGCGTGCGTTCCACGACCTTCCTTCGAGCTGCCGTGGGGGCGTTCCTTGCCCTTCACGGCAGTTTGCTTTCCGGTCAGGGCGTATCGACGCCACAAGAACGCGGGGCCACGGCGCTCGCCCATGCGCTGGCTGGCATTGGTACAACGTCGCGCGTGCTGACCATCGCTGCACATCCGGATGATGAGGATACGCCGATCATCGCGTGGTTGGCGCGTCGTCAACATGTGGAAACGGCATACCTGTCCCTGACGCGCGGCGATGGCGGACAGAACCTGATCGGCAACGAACTGGGCGAGTCGCTTGGCGCGATCCGCACGCAGGAACTGCTCGCTGCGCGTCGTCTCGACGGCGGGCGGCAGTATTTCACGCGCGCGTACGATTTCGGTTTCAGCAAGAATGCCGAGGAGACGTTTGCGCACTGGCCGAAGGATTCGATTCTCGGCGATGTGGTGCGCGTCGTCCGGGCCTTTCGTCCCCATGTGATGGTGGCGTTCTTCACGGGGACGCCCTTGGATGGGCATGGTCACCATCAGGTGTCGGCGATCCTCGCACGCGAAGCCTATGAGGCCGCGGCGGACACCGTGCGTTTCCCTGTGCAGGGGTTCGGGATGCCATGGCGCCCCCTGAAGGCGTATCGCAGTGCGCGTCAGCAACCTGACAGTGCCACGCTGCGCGTCAACACAGGGGCCTTCGATCCGGTGTTGGGGCGTAGTGCGTATGAAATTGCTGCCGATAGCCGCTCTCAGCACAAGTCACAGGGCTTCGGCATGCTGCAGGAGAAGGGGGTGCGGTGGGCGTATCTCACGCGCGAGGCCACGCGCAGCGGACCGGCCGACGCACGCGGTGAACAGTCCATGTTCGACGGCTTGGATACGACTTGGGCGGCGCGTCGTGAGCGATTGCCTTTCGCGGCGCATGAGCCGCTGAATGCTGCGCTTGCCCTGATCGATTCCGCACGGGTCCTCTATCGGCCGAACGCGCCCACAGTGATCGTGCCGCACCTGGCGCGTGCCCTTGAGGCGTTGTATCGCGCACGACGACTCGCCGGGATCGCGTCGCCGATGTTCATTGCGTCGGGGAGTGGATATGCGCCGATGCCGCCACGTCGCGATGGGCTCGCGGATCCGGATCTCTACGATGCGCTGAGCCTCACCATTGCACGGACCGAGCAGGCGCTGATTGACGCCGCAGGGATTGCCGTCGAGGCGACGGCACCACGCGGGACGCTCCCGGTGCGCGAGGCCGAGAAGGTGAACGTCAACGACTCGCTCCCGGTGACGATTACGGTGTACAACCGAGGTGCGCGTCCCCTGTCAGTCCGGCGATCGATGGTTCTGGGGATCGGCTCTACGTTGGGGGCGCGCGCCGATCGGGCGATTGAGGTGGCACCGGACAGTAGTCATGTGAGTACGCACTGGGCGGTCGGGTTCGAGGCTACGTCTCCGTGGTGGCGCATGCGTGGCCGGCGGGAACAGGATTGGTTTCTCGCGCCCGTCGATGCGCGTGACGAAGTCCAGCAGCAGACACGATCAGCGCTTCGTGCCGCCGTGCAGGTGGAGGTGGCCGGACAGCTGCTGACGATTGCCACCCCCATCGTGCATCGTTTCGCCGATCCGGTGGCCGGCGATCGGCGTGTGCCGGTGATGGCTGTTCCGGGGATCACGGTGAATCTCTCCGCGACGACGGCCTACATTCGCGCTGGGGTTCCGGTGGAGCGGACGATCACGGTGCGTGTGCACTCCGCCTATCCCCATTCGGCGCCGGTGGCGGTGCGCCTTGAGGTGCCACCCGGATTGCAGGCGGATTCTGCCGAGCGCCGTCGTGTCCTGCAGGCGGACGAGACGGCCATCGTGGAGTTCCGACTGCGGGGGCAGCTCGCGGAGGGATGGCATGCAGTGCGGGCGTATGCAGTCCACGAGCAGGTCGCTGCCAACAATGGCAGCTATCTCATCGAGTACCCGCATATCGACCCATTGCGGTTATACGGCGCGGCCGGGATGCGCCTGTCGGCCGTGACAGTAACGCGGCCGCCACGCGCCAAGGTGGGTTATCTCGTGGGGATCGCCGACGGCGGACTCGAGGCCTTACGCCAGCTCGATATCGAGGTCGAGCCGATCGAGCCGGCGTCACTCGGTACCCTCGATTTGTCGCGTTTCACCAGCATCGTGGTCGGACCTCGCGCCTATGAGGTTCATGCGAATCTCGTCACGCAGAATGCGCGATTGCTTGAGTTCACGCGTCGTGGTGGCACGCTCGTGGTGCAGTACGGGGCGCAGAACATGAATCCGCTGGCCGGCGTGCTGCCCTTCCCGCTGCAGTGGGCGCCGCGTGCCAGTCGTGTCACGCTAGAGGATGCGTCCGTTCGCGTCCTGCAGCCGCGTCATCCACTTCTCACCGTCCCCAATCGCATCAGTACCACGGATTGGGAGGGATGGGTGCAGGAGCGCGCGACCTACATCCCCAGCGTCATTGATCCGCGGTACACGCCGCTGCTGTCCATGAACGATGCAGGTGAGCCCGAACAGCGCGGGGCGCTGCTGACGGCGCCGCTCGGGCGCGGGCGCTACGCGTACGTGACGCTTGCGCTGTTCCGGCAGTTGCCGGCGGGGGTACCGGGCGCTGCGCGCCTGTTGCTCAACCTGATCGCCGGCCCGCCGATTACGCCGTGATGGTCGAGGTGGGGCGCGGCCTGATCACGCTCAGCGCCCCACCCACCATCAGTACCGTCATCGCCCCGATCACGTTGTGCCACAGGAAGCTCACTTGTGGTGCGCCAAAAGACACGGCGGCCACGGCCCCCATGCCAGTAAGCAGGCCAACGAACGCACCGAGGGCGCTCGTGCGCGGGATCATGGCCAGCAGAAAGACGCCGAGAATCGAGCCGTAGAAGAACGATCCGAACCGATTCACGACTTCGATGAGCGAGCCCAAGGTGGCGGCGTACGACGCCACGATACAGGCGAACAGTCCCCACACCGCGGTGGCGATGCGCCCGGCGTTGAGCAGATGCGCATCGGACGCGGTGGGGCGCAGCCAGCGCTGATAGAAGTCGACGACGCTGGCCGTGGCGAGGGAGTTCAGCTCGGCGGCGATGCTCGACATGGCAGCGGCGAGGACGGCAGCAAGGAACAATCCGGCCATCCCGATTGGCAGGTGATCCAACACGAGTCGCGGCATGATGTAGTTCACATCGCGGCTGCTTTCGCCCGTTACGTTCGCCGCCGTCGCCAGCGCTTCCTTTCGCACCGCGTCGACGCGCTGATTCTGCTCGACAAATTCGGCGATGGCAGCCGCGCGTGCGGTCCCGGTTTCTGCAGATGCCGTCGTGGCGGCCGCGGCGCGGGCAGTCATGGCCTGCTCGTATTGTGCGGAAAGCGCGGCATACTCGGCCGGCTTGCTCTGCTGCACGGCGGCATCGTGCCGCGGATTGTAGAGCAGCGGCGCCGGCGTGAAGGTATAGAACAGGAACACCAGCACGCCGATCAGCAGGATCAGCGCCTGGAGCGGAATCTTCCAATACGCGCTCATCAGGAGTGATGTCCGCGCCTCGTCGACGGAGCGTGCCGCGAGATACCGCTGCACCTGACTTTGATCCGTGCCGAAGTACGACAGCATCAGGAACGTGCCGCCAATGATTCCCGACCAGAAGGTATAGGTCTCATCAAGACGCCAGGAGAAGTCGAACACGCGCATGCGGCCCGTGGCACCGGCCACCTGCAGGGCATCATCGAGCGGGAGTGGCAAGCGCACCACCAGAATGCCAACGATGATGAGCAGCGTGGCAACAATGATGACCATCTGCTTCACGTCGGCCCAGGCGACCGCTTCAACCCCTCCCAGCACGGTGTACAGCACCGTTGGAGCGCCGATCAACAGAACGCAGGTCACGAGATCCCAGCCGAAGATCGCCGAGAGCACCACACTCGGCGCGGCGATGATGGTCCCGCATGACAGGCCGCGCGACAGCAGGAACAGCAGACTCGTCAATGAGCGGGTTTTGGCGTCGAAGCGCCGCTCAAGGAATTCGTAGGCGGTGTAGACTCGCGCGCCGTGCAGGAAGGGCACGATGGTGACCCCAAGGAGGACCATCGCGATCGGCAGTCCGAAATAGAACTGGACGAAGCGGAGGCCGTCCGTCGCGCCTTGCCCCGTCGTACCGATCAGGGTGATCGCCGACAGTTGGGTGGCCATGACGCTCAGCCCGACCGCCCACCATGGCAAACGGCGCCCGGCCAGGAAATACCCTTCGACGGTTTTCGTCCCACGGGTCCGTCGCAGCGAATCGATAACGATGACCGCCAGATACCCGGCCACAATGACCCAGTTAATCCAGTGCATGGAACGCGGGGTTACGGGCCGGTGCTGTAGCGCTGCTGGAGCATCCAAAGCAGCCCCAGCGCTACGACCTGCACGAGCATGACGCGCAGCAGGGTCGATCGGAATTGGCTCATAATGGGGGAAGCTACACCCCGTTTGACCACGCCGGCCACGGGAGGCTACTTTCCGCTCACGAACATTGTAGGGAGCGGCGGGGTAACCCCGGCGCGCCTTACGTGCTGCCGGAGGCTCGGCCCATTGCGATGACGCGAGGGGCGGTCACGAATGCACGTCTCCGCCAGCGAGTATGCTCAGTCCAACCGCCGTGCCGACTGCCAGTGATTCGGAGGGTGTGGCCGCCCCCGAGGCGCCGCTTGACCGCGGTCGGCTGACCCGGGTCCTCCAGGCGTTGCCGGGGGCGCTGGCTCTGTTCACCCGCGGTGGAGCCCTTGTTGCGCTGAATGATGCGGCGCGTTCGGCCTTCGTCGTCGACGAGCGGGCGCCCTTGTCCAGTCAGGGCTGGCGCATCGTGCTGCAGCCGCTGGGTGATCGGATCTTCACGCTGGTGGATTCGGTGCTCCGTGGCGAGGAAGTTGCCCCCCAGCGGATGTCGCTTGGACGCGCAGGGCTCG
>JBDKIJ010000279.1:0-2665 GCA_039797155.1 Gemmatimonadota bacterium
TCCCGGCCATGCCGACAAGGTGATGCACGCCTTGTGGGGACAGGGGCTGATGTCGCTGGCGAAGGTGCTGGTGGTGGTGGACAAGGAGATCGACGTGCGCAACCCCGTGGAGGCGTGGTGGGTGGCGCTCAACAACATGGACCCGCAGCGCGACGTGCGCTTCACTATGGGGCCCGTGGACGTGCTCGATCATGCCAGTCGTGCGTTCACGTATGGCAGCAAGATGGGGATCGACGCGACGCGGAAGTGGCCTGAGGAAGGGTTCACGCGCGCGTGGCCCAAGGTGATCACGATGGACGACGAGACGAAGCGCGCGGTGGATGCGAAGTGGGCGCGGCTGGGGTTGCCGCCGATGCCGCGGACGCGCTGAGTTGGCCCTGATGATCTCACCCGTTGGATCCGCCGATGTGACACCACCCAACGGGGCGGTGGACGGGCAGTTGCTGCGCGGGCAGTCGCTGGTTGTGCGTCTCGCGAATTTCGTGAAGCTGCCGCACACCGTGTTCGCGATGCCGTTTGCGTTGGTTGGGGTGCTGTTCGCGAGCGTGAAGGCCACCGTGACGCCCGCGATGGTCGGGTGGGTCGTTGTGGCGTTCACCAGCGCGCGGTTCGCCGCGATGGCGTTCAATCGGCTCGTGGATCGCGATATCGATGCGATTAATCCGCGCACGGCGATGCGCGAGCTGCCGGCTGGCACGCTGACGGTAGGCCAGGCGCGCGCAAGCATTGTGGTCACGAGTGCGCTGTTCGTGTTCGCCTCGTGGAGGCTGAACCCGCTCTGTTTTGCGCTGTCGCCGGTGGCATTGCTTTGGGTGCTGGGATACAGCTACACCAAGCGGTTCACGCGCTGGTCCCATCTGTGGCTGGGATTGGGATTGTCGATTGCGCCGGTGGGTGGCTACCTCGCCATTACCGGCGTATGGAGTGATCCATGGTGGTTGCTGTGCGCACTGGCGCTGGGCGTCATGTGCTGGACCGGCGGCTTCGATACGATTTATGCTTTGCAGGACGCGGCGTTCGATAAAAAGCACGGGCTGCACAGCATTCCGTCGACGTTTGGCGTCGACCGCGCGATCTGGATAGCCCGCGGATTACATGTCGTGGCCTTCATGTCCTTCGTAGCCGTGATGGCGTCAGCGCCACTTGGTCGCGAGATTCCGGCGTGGTCCACCCGATTGCTTTGGGTGGCGGTGTTCGGTTCTGCCCTGATGCTCGTGTGGGAGCATCGGTTGGTGAAGCCGCATGATCTTTCGAAAGTGGACGCGGCATTCTTTACGATGAACGGGCTGATCTCTCTGGGCTTTCTGGCGGCGGTGGGCGTAGCGCGCTGGCTCATGGTGGCCGCATGAGCGCGCCCTCCAATGCGCGGCGTTTACCGGTGGTGGTAGCGATAACGGGCGCCTCTGGGGCGCCGTATGCGGTCCGTCTCATTCAGGCGCTGGTCGATTTAGCCGTTCCGACGTGGCTGATCGTCTCGAGTCACGGGTGGCGGCTCCTGCGCACCGAAAGCGACGTCGGGGATCTTGCGGCGTTACGAACGCATGTTGGCGCCGAGGCGTTTGATCGCGTCGTGACCGTATTCGACGACAATGATCGCGGGGCGGCACCGGCCAGCGGATCGGCGCGTACGACGGGGATGGTGGTATGCCCCTGCTCGATGGGCACCGTGAGTGCCATTGCCCATGGTACGTCACGCTCGCTGGTGGAGCGCGCCGCAGATGTCGCGCTCAAGGAGCGGCGGAAGCTCATTCTGGTGCCGCGCGAAACGCCACTCTCGCTCATCCATCTCGAGAATCTCGCGCAGGTCACGCGCGCCGGGGCCACGGTAATCCCGGCAGCACCCGGGTTCTATCACCAGCCGACGACGATCGCGGAGTTGGTGGATTTCATGGTCGCACGCGTACTCGATCATCTCGACGTGGAGCACGCCATCGGTCGTCGCTGGGGCGGCGACGGGTAATGCCGGTGGATCCCGTCCTCTTCAGTCAGCAGGTGGAGCGAGAGCGGCGCCGCAAGCGTCGTGATTTCGTGTCCATGCTGGTTGTCGTGGCGACCTTCATGACGCTCCCCCTGTTCGGCATTGCCATGCTGGCCGGCTGGAATCTCATCAGCGTCCTGCTGATGGTGCTGGGGATGTTCGCCGTGGTGGCGTTGATCGGTTCGGTCGTGTGGCTCATCACGAGTGCCGGCGAATCGGTGACGAAGCTCTTCGTCGAACCGGGGAGCACTGCGCAGGCCCCTGATGGCACGTCGATAGCCGAAGCCATCGCCGCAAAGGGCGATCTCGCCGAGGCGAGCGCTGCGTTCGATGCGCTGCGCAAGGCCCATGGTGGCGATACGGTGGCGACGCTCCGTGTGGAGGCCGAGATGTATTCCGGACCGCGCGGCGACGCGAAAAAGGCGAAGGAGTTGTTCCAGCGCATGCGCAAGGCGGTGGACGCGACCCGGGACGATGAGTTGTATGCCACGCACCGGCTCGCGGATTTGTACTTCGGCCCATTGGGGGATACCGATCGCGCCTTGGTTGAACTCCGTCGCATCGTGCAGCGCTTCCCGGGAACGCGGGATGCCGAAGGGGCCGCGATGGCGATTGAACGCCATCGGGTGTTGCAACAGCAGACGCAGGAGTCCGCATGAGCGCCAACACCCCCACGATCATTGGCCT
>JBDKIJ010000280.1:0-4414 GCA_039797155.1 Gemmatimonadota bacterium
AGCAGCTGCGTCTCAAGGTCGACAACCTGATGCAGCTGCGCCGGAATCTGGAAGATCGGTTCCGTCGTGCCTTGCCGGCCTGGTCGTCGATTCTGCTGCGCACCGGCTCGGAGCCTCTGGATCGTCCGTCGGAGCAGTTTCTGGAACGGCTCTACGGCATCCTCGTCGAACACATTCCCGATCAGGGCTTCGACGTGGAGCAGCTCGCCCGTTCACTGGCGATGAGCCGCGCGTCGCTTTATCGCCGCGTGAAGGAACTGTTGGATACGACACCAGTGGATCTGCTGCAAACGGTGCGCCTTGAGCATGCCGCGCTGCTGTTGCGGACCGAGGCGGACACGATCGCGAGCATCGCGCACCGCACCGGCTTCAAATGGGCCCCCACGTTTACCGTACGGTTCACCTCGCATTTCGGGATGACGCCGTCCGCCTATCGTGCCTTGCATCCACGGGGATCGACGGAGGTCGCCACCGGACCCGAGTGACCTGGCCACAGGGCGCCCATTCCATCGGCGTTTCCCTGACTTCCCGATCGGGGAAAGCCTTTCACCGACCTGAGCCGTCGGGTAACTTTTCGAGGATAGCCGCACGAATCACTCTCTGCCCTGACCATGCTTCTCCGCCGCCTCCTTGCATTCGGCACCGTGATCACTTGCGCCGGTTTGCCGGCCCCAGTGGTCGCGCAACGATCACCGATTCAAGTCAATGCGTTCGGGCATCTGGAATATTCGGCGATGCGGCGGGACAGCCTCGACGGCTACTTCTCGCTCGGCGAACATAGCCTCTTCGCCACCGGCTCGCTGTCGGATCGCGTGTCCTTCCTCGGGGAAGCGGTCCTTCGCCCGGTGAGCGGCTCGTCCACAGGGTTCGGCGCGTCGCTCGAGCGCGCGCTGATCCGTATCGGTGTGCGCAACAATCACGCGCTGATCGTCGGCAAGGTGCACACGCCGGTGAACTACTGGAACGATGTGTATCATCACGGGCGCCTGTTCTACCCCGTCATCGATCGCCCGTTCGCCTTCAGTCATCTCGTACCGATCCACACCCTCGGCGTGCAGATGCAGGGACAGAATCTCGGGCGCGCCCGTTTTGGTTATGACGTGATGATGGGCAATGGCATCGCGTCGTCCGACACCTATCAAGGGGGCAAGTCGCCGGCGCTGATGGCCGCGGTGCATGCGAAGCCGGTTGATGGGATGCGGGTGGGCGTCTCGATCTACCGCGACTGGATGTCGGCGAACGGCTATGGGGCGCACTCGGGACACGCCGGTCACCGGATGGCCTCGGGCGACGGCATGTACACCGGGCCCCTCGATTTTCGACTCGGGAGCGCGTCCTTCGCGTGGTTCACATCACGCTTCGAGATCCTCAGCGAGCTGTCGATCAATCGCAATCACACGGATTCCCTCGGCGCCGCGACCAATCGTTCGTCATTCGTGTATGCTGGCGCACGGGTGCGCGACGGGCTGGTGGCCTACGCGTTCGGTGATCGCATCCGGGCCGCGATCAACGATCTGCATGTGTATCCCCTGCACCAGTGGAAGGTGGGAACCGGCGTCCGGTACGATCTTGCCACGACGGTCCATGTGAAGGCGCAACTCGAGTACCAGCGGGAGCGGATGTCGCACGCCATGATGGGCCACGGCGACATGTTCGCCGATCCGTTCATGCCATGGACGCGCGCCTTCGGCCTCCGCCTGCAACTCGCGTACGGGCTGTGAGCATGCCGACCATGCTGTATCGCGTACTTCGGGTCGCCACGCGTACGCCCTACCGGGCCGCTCTGGTGGTGACGGTGATGACCCTGCCCATGGTGGCCATGCGGGCCCCATCGGCCCCGCCGCAACCGTCGTTTCAGATCATCGGCAACACTGTTGGCGTCGCGGAACTCGACTCGTCGAGCCTGCGCGCGGTTTTCCGCGGAGAGCGAAGCGCGTGGCCCTCCTCGAAGCCAGTCACCATCATTCTCCCGTCGGCGCGCGCGGAATTCGCCGAGTCGCTGTCCCGCCTGCTGTTCCGAACGTCGCCGGGCGGCATGCAGCGGTACTGGCTGGCGCTCGTGTTCCAGGGGCGCGCCACGCCGCCGGTCTTCCTCGATTCGGCTGACGAAATGATCGCGTATGTGCGTCGCACGCCCGGCGCGATCGCCGTGGTGCCGACGAGCCCTGCTGATCTCCAGATTCGCGATCTCGTCGTCCGGATTCGTTGATGGGTGTTCGCGCGATCCGTCGCGGTATCGCCTTTCGCATCTGGGCGCCGCTCGCTGTCGTGCTGGCGCTCTCGCTCACCGTCCTCGGTATCGACTACGCGAATCGGCAGACTGCGCTGGTGCGGGAAACGACCACGCAACGGGTCAAGGAGTTGGCACTGATCGCGGCGCTTGGAGTGGAGCTGGCGATCGAGCGCAACGATTACTCCGCGCTGACGCGCGCCATCACCGTCACCACGTCGGCCGATGACTTCGCGTACGTCGCGATCATTCAGGAGGTTGACTCCACCCGGACGGTGTTCGCGGTCAATCCCAGAGATACGCCAGCTGCGCGCGTACTGGATCGTGCCGATGCGACCGTGCTTCGGGCCGAAGTCCCGATCGGAACACCGGGACTGACGGGGCAGCTGGTTGTGGCGATGTCGCAAGCCGAAGTCGAGCGCGATATAGCCCGGCTGAATCGTCCCCTCTACCAGTTCATGGTGGGGATTCTGGTGCTGGCGCTGGCATTGCTGCTGTTCGTGTCACGCCTGGTGTCGCGCCCGATTCGGGAATTGACTGAGGTCGCGAACGCGCTGCGCGCCGGCCGGTATGATGTGACCGTGCAGCCATCATGGCATGCCACGGAGATCGACGCGCTGTCCGACGCCTTTCGCGCCTTGCGAGACACGTTGGATGAGGCCAGGCGCCGCATGGCCGAATCGACAGCCGGCTTGCTTCGCGCCAAACAGGCGGCAGAGGCGGCGGATCAGGCGAAAAGCGCTTTCGTGGCGAACATGAGTCATGAGATCCGGACTCCGCTCAATGCGCTGGTCGGTTTATCGCATCTCTGCCTCCAGACGCCGCTGACGGAACGGCAGCGCGATTATCTCGGCAAGATCGATATCGCGACCCAGAGTCTGTTGGGGCTGGTCAACAACGTGCTCGACTTTGCGAAAATCGATGCTGATGCGCTGCAACTCGAGCAGGAAGCGTTTGCCCTGCAGGATGTATTCAAACGGGTGGACGTGATTGTTGGTGACGCGGCACGGGCAAAGGGTCTCGCCGTGTCCTTCGCGATCGATGCGGCGCTGCCCGCCTTGGTGGTGGGCGATGCGTTGCGCCTGCAACAGGTGCTGGTGAACCTCGTCGGGAATGCGGTGAAGTTCACGCCGCGGGGGCGCGTGGAGATTGTCGCCTGCTCCGCGCCGTCTGTGAGCACCGGCGCGGCTTCGACCGCGGTCGAATTCCGGATCACGGATACCGGGATCGGCATTTCTGAAGAGCAGCGGGAGCGCCTGTTTCGCCCCTTCAGTCAGGCGGATTCTTCGATCACGCGCATGTACGGGGGGTCCGGGCTCGGGTTGGTGATCTGTCAGCGTCTCATCGAGGTTATGGGTGGTCAGCTGACGATGGACAGCACCCCAGATGTTGGCACGACCTTCGGCTTCACGGTGCCATTCGGCCTCCCGGTCGGTTCGCATGGCGACACCGACGTCGCGGACTCGCTCACCGGCACGCCGGATCCTGGCCAGCTGTTGGGGCAGCGTGTGCTGGTGGTAGAGGACAATGCATTCAATCAGCAGGTGGCGCAGGAGTTGTTGGAGCGCGCCGGGATGGTGGTCACCGTTGCGGCCAACGGCGTCGAGGCGCTCGAACAATTGGACGCGATTGACGGCATCGCCCTTGTCCTGATGGATATCCAGATGCCCGTGATGGATGGGCTCGAGGCGACGCGACGGATCCGTGCCATGGCCCGTCATGCCACCGTTCCCGTAGTTGCCATGACCGCCAACGTCAGCGCCGACGATCGGCGGTTGTGCCTGGAGGCCGGGATGCACGATGTTATTGGCAAGCCCATCGTGCCAGCACGCCTGCTGACTACCATCCAGCGGTGGATCATGCAGCCGGCGCAGGCAGACGTTTCCTTTTCGACGACCGGCATGACGGATGTTGCCGAGGTGACCGTGAACATTGAACCGACCATGCTCACCTTCGACAGTCTGCGCGAGTTGGTCGACGGCGATGACGAGGCGCTCAACGAATTGCTGATCACCTTCCAGGCGTCGCTGGTGGAGACGCGCGCCAGTCTGCGCGCCGCGCGCGACGCGGGGGACAGTGAAGCGCTCGCGTTTCTTGCGCATCGTTTCAAGTCGGCCGCCGGCCAACTTGAAGCCCATGGCTGTGCGACGTTGTGCGGGGCCGTGCAGGTCGCCGCGCGCCAGG
>JBDKIJ010000281.1:0-4804 GCA_039797155.1 Gemmatimonadota bacterium
CCACATCCGGTATTGCTCGCCAGCGCCCGTGCGCGGAGTGCACCGGGCGCCATCGCCGCCGGATCAACCGTGAGCGAGACACGCACATCATCGAAGAGCGCGGTGATTTCGACCTGTTGCACCGCCGACACATCGGTCACGACCCGTTCGGTGAGCAACAGGCCGACAGCAAGCTCACCGAGATCGGCAGGCGTTGCCAAGAGCACGGTCCAGGGTTCGCCGTTGACCACAATCTCCACCGGCGACTCAATCGCGATCCCCCAGGAGGCATCCTCCTCGGTCCCCGTATCGGGGCGTCCGATCGAGACGGTCTGTCGAACAAATCCGCTCATCGTCAATCCACCGGGCGGACTTCCACCGCCGTCACCTTGTATTCGGGGCAGTTGGTTGCCCAGTCGGAGAACTCGGTCGTCACCACGTTGGCCGCCACGTCAGGATGATGGAAGGTGGTATAGACCACGCCCTCGGGTACCCGATCGGAAACATGGGCCCGCAGTGCGATGGCCCCCTTGCGGCTCGCCAACTGCACGCCCTCTCCATCGCCGATACCGCGCACTTCGGCATCGTGCGGATGAATCTCCAGCACATCTTCCGAATGCCATACCGAGTTGGCGGTGCGCCGCGTTTCCGTTCCAACGTTGTACTGTGACAGGATGCGCCCGGTCGTCAGCAACAGTGGGAACTTGCGGGTCGAGCGTTCATCGGTGGGAACATACTGTGTGACCAGAAAGCGCCCCTTGCCGCGCACGAAGCTGGACTCATGCATGATACGGGTGCCGAGCGGACGATCGCCGGTGCAGGGCCACTGCACGCTGCCCACCCGATCGAGATGGGCGAACGAGACGCCGGCAAAGCTCGGCGTGAGGGACGCGATCTCGTCCATGATCGCCGCCGCATTCGGGTACGACATCGGGTAGCCGAGCGCGGTCGCGATTCGGCACACAACATCCCACTCCTGCATCCCGGTTCGAGACGGCATCGCCGGACGCACGCGATTGATGCGGCGCTCCGCGTTGGTAAAGGTGCCGTCCTTTTCGAGGAACGCCGTACCGGGGAGGAAAACATGCGCGTACTTCGCCGTCTCGTTCAGGAAGAGATCCTGGACGACCACACACTCCATCGCCGAGAGGGCCGCCGTCACATGCTGGGTGTTCGGATCCGACTGCGCGAGATCCTCCCCCTGAATGAACATGCCCTTGAACTGTCCGGAGACGGCCGCCGCCAGCATGTTCGGAATGCGCATGCCGGGCTCATGGTCCAGTGCGACGCCCCACGCCTGCTCGAACGCGGCGCGCGTGGTGTCGTCGGAGATATGACGATACCCGGGCAGCTCATGCGGGAATGAGCCCATATCGCAGGAGCCCTGCACGTTGTTCTGCCCGCGTAGCGGGTTCACACCCGTACCCTCGCGACCGATCTGTCCAGCGACCATCGCGAGATTCGCGATGCCGAGCACCATGGTGCTCCCCTGACTGTGCTCAGTCACGCCAAGGCCGTAGTAGATCGCGGCATTCCCACCGGTCGCATAGAGGCGGGCTGCCTCACGCACCAGCTGGGCAGGGACACCGGTGAACGCTTCAGTGGCCTCCGGCGACTGCTCTGGTTGGGCGATGAACTCCCGCCACTGCTGATACGAGCGGTCGTCACAGCGCTCGGCGATAAACGCCGCATTGGCGAGCCCTTCGGTTACGATCACATGCGCCAGAGCATTGACCACGGCCACATTGGTACCGGGGCGCAGTTGCAAATGATGGGCGGCGCGGATGTGCGGGCTCTTCACCAGATCAATCCGGCGCGGATCGATGACGATCAGCTTCGCCCCCTCACGCAGGCGCCGCTTCATGCGCGCACCAAACACGGGGTGCGCATCCGTCGGGTTCGCACCGATGACCATGATGACATCGGCATGTGCCACCGACCGGAAATCCTGCGTGCCAGCGGCCGTACCGAAGGTTTGCTTGAGCCCATAGCCGGTTGGTGAATGGCAGACACGGGCGCACGTATCGATGTTGTTGTTCTGGAACGCCGCCCGGATCATCTTCTGCACGACGTAGACTTCCTCATTCGTGCAGCGCGACGACGACACGCCGCCAATCGCATCGCGCCCATGCTGGCGCTGGATTGTCCGGAACCGTGAGGCAGTAAAATCGATGGCCTCGTCCCAGGAGACCGTGCGCCACGCGTCGGTGATCTGCTCGCGGATCATCGGGGCCAGTACACGGTCCGCATGGGTGGCATAGCCCCACGCAAAGCGCCCCTTCACGCAGGAATGGCCTTCGTTCGCCCCGCCGTCCTCATCCGGCGTCATGCGAACGACGTCATTCCCTTTGAGTTCCGCCTTGAATGAGCAGCCCACGCCGCAATAGGCACAGGTCGTCTTGACCTCGCGATCCGGGAGCCCGGCGTCGATCACCGACTTCTCCATGAGCGTCGCCGTTGGACAGGCCTGGACGCACGCGCCGCACGACACACACTCGGAGCTCAGGAAACTTTCGTCGACACCGGCGGTAACCTTCGAGGCGAAGCCACGCTTCGCGATCGTGATCGCGAAGGTCCCCTGGATTTCATCACAGGCTCGTACGCATCGCGAGCAGGCGATGCATTTCGACGCATCGAAGGTGAAGTACGGATTCGATTCGTCCTTCTCGGCGTGCAGATGGTTTGCGCCATCCATCCCGTAGCGGACCTGCCGGAGCCCGACGGTGCCCGCCATGTCCTGCAGCTCACAATCGCCATTCGCGGCACAGGTCAGGCAGTCGAGCGGGTGATCGGAGATGTACAGCTCCATCACGTTCCGTCGAACGCGCGCCAGCTGCGGCGTCTGCGTTCGGACGACCATCCCGCTCTCGGCTGGGGTGGTGCACGAGGCCGGTAATCCCTTGCGTCCGCTGACCTCCACCAAGCAGAGGCGGCAGGATCCGAACGGCTTCAGCGAGTCGGTCGCACACAGCGAGGCCACATCGAGTCCGGCCGATCGCGCGGCCTGCATCAGGGTCGTACCGGCCGGAACCGTGACCTCGACGCCGTCGATGGTGAGATGAACGTTGGGTCGGATGTCGATCATTCGTACCTCATGAGCCGTTCGTGCTCCTGCTCAGCAGATCTCCCGCAAAGTGTCGCATCACGCTGCGTACGGGCATGGGGGTGAGTCCACCCAGGGCACACAGTGACCCGAATTCCATCGTTTCGCACAGCTCCTCGAGCAGCGCCCAGTTCGCCCGTGTCTCCTGCTGCCGACGAATCTTCTGCAGCACTTCCACGCCGCGCGTCGAGCCGATGCGGCATGGCGTACACTTGCCGCACGACTCGTGCGCACAAAAGGCCATGGCGAATTCGGCCTGTGCCCCCATATCGGCCGTATCGTCGAAAACGACGATGCCGCCGTGGCCGAGCATGGCGCCGATCGATGCGAAGTGCTCGTAGGTGAGTGGCGTGTCCCACTGGCTTTCGGGGAGATACGCACCGAGTGGTCCGCCAACCTGCACGGCCTTCATGGGGCGCCCGCTCCGCGTTCCGCCGCCGAAGCGCGTGATGATCTCACGCAGCGTGATGCCGAAGGGCAGCTCCACCAGCCCCCCGCAGCGGATGTTGCCGCCCAGCTGGAATGGCATCGTGCCGGTCGAGCGGTCAAGGCCGCGCGCGGCATAGGCTGCGCCACCATCGGCCAGCACATCGGTCACCGCGGCCAACGTCAGGACATTGTTTATGACGGTCGGGCAGCCAAAGAGCCCCTGCAGCGCCGGGAGTGGCGGCTTCGCGCGCACCATGCCGCGTTTCCCTTCGAGACTCTCGAGGAGCGAGGTCTCCTCGCCACAGATGTACGCCCCGGCGCCAATGCGCAGGACGATGTCGAACGCATGGGGGGATCCCAGCACGGACGCGCCCAGCAGCCCGGCCGCCCGCGCCGAGTCCAGCGCCGCCGAAAAAATCGTCGCGGCATGTGGATACTCGGAGCGCAGATACACGTAGCCACGCGTCGCACCGACAGCGATCCCGGCAATGATCATCCCTTCGATCAACTGATACGGATCGGCCTCGATGAGCAGGCGGTCGGCAAACGTCCCCGAGTCTCCTTCATCGGCATTGCAGACGATGTACTTCGTGGCCCCCGGTGCCTGGCGCACGGTGTTCCACTTGATGCCGGCAGGGAACGCCGCGCCACCGCGTCCGCGAAGACCGGACGTGGTCACCTCCGTCACGATCGCCTCTCCGGACATCCCCAAGGCCCGCCGAATTCCACGGAGGCCGCCATCTGCCTCATACGCTGCCAACGAGAGCGGATCGATCCGCCCCGCACGGTGGAATGTCAGGCGGGTCTGTCCAGCAAACCACGGGTGCTGTTCGACTGGACCGATGCATCGCGTATGCGACACGTTCGGTGCGCCCTCGGCATCAAGCAGCATCGGGACGTCCGCAGCCTCCACATTCGCAAAGCCGACGCGCACGCCCTCATGCATGACCTCGACAAGGGGCTCCAACCATGCGGCTCCTCGCGACCCGCTCCGCACGAGCGAGACCGCGACGGAGGCTGTCGCACCCCACTGCATCAGTGCCTGGGCCACGGCGTCCGCGCCTACTGAGCGGGCGGCCGTGTCGTTCGGAACGAATATCGTGGGGCTCATGTCGTCGGCTCGGCGGTCGTCGAGCGCGCCTGCTGGACGAGTGCGTCAAAGCGATGCGGGACGACCAATCCATGCACGGTGTCGCCAATGCGCACCGACGGGCCCAACGCGCAATTGCCGAGGCAATACGTCGCCTCAAGGTGTACCCGTCCGTCTTCGGTGGACCCGTCCATGGTGATCCC
>JBDKIJ010000282.1:0-2661 GCA_039797155.1 Gemmatimonadota bacterium
CCTTGTACTCCACGATCAGGGCGGGGACTTCGACTTCCCCCGCATCGTCGTAGAGCGTGAAGTCGGTCGCCAATCCCTCCGAAAGGGTCGGCACCGCGACGTAGCCGTCCGGTAGTTCGACGGCAGGCTCTTCGGCTGGCGTTTCGTCTGGTGCCTCCGCTGGCGCGTCATCCGCTGGGACTTCTTCCAGATCGGTGGCTTCGGGCGCGTCGGACTCGGTCGGTTCGGCGGTGGGGGTGTCGACGGGGTCGGGAGCCGCAGGCAGCGCCGCCGCAGCGGCTTCCGCGATCACGTCGTTGATGTCGAGAACAGGAGCGGTCACAAAAGATCCTATTGCTGGCGGGATAAGATGTCCGCCTGCCGTGCAGCCATCTCCTCATCCGGGACGCCTGCCAGCGACTGCTGCATCAGCGGGGCGACTCCAATGGGGGGATTACTGGCGGCGAGGGGCAACTGTCCCGGTGGCATAGATGGTACGCTGGCGGCGGGAGGTCCGCCTTCGGGTCCAGCACCCGGGGCAGGCGGGGCCATCGGGGGAGCCCCCGGCGGTCCACCCTGCTTCTGCATAGCCTGATTGGCGAGGGCGGTCCACCGTTCCTGCGCCACGGCAATGATCTGGGGGTCGAGGTCGTCCTGTAGCAGCAGATCCCGCTCCAGCACGTCCTGATGAATCGCTTCGTTGTCCTGCCAGCGCAGCTCAGGGATCGGCTCCCCGGTGCGGATGGCGTCGGCCACGCGCTTGGCTCGGGCTTCCTGATCGTCGTCCGGCGAAGAGATATTCGACGCCAGCGCAAACATCTGACGGCGACGATATTCCTTGAGGTCGATGACGCCGGTCTGGAGCCAGTTGTCCAACATGTACATGCGGAAGGCGAGCGGCATTGGCATCATGGACGCCTTCTCCACCTTCACATCGGCCTGCCCGTCGAAGTCGCTGGACGAGATGGCCCGCGCCAGATCCGGTCGGCCCTTGCCCACGGTGCCCAGCGCCCGTGGCACATCGTAGCCCCACGCCATGCCCGCAATCGCCACCTTGGCGAAGTCGGTGTAGGCTTGGGCGATGGCGGAGACAACCGGCGAGAACACGCGCTCCAGCTGCTCACGGGTAGCGATAATCGCACGACCCGACTCACCCGTCGCTTGGCCACGGCTCACCTGATTCCAGCCCGAGGCATTCTCAAACGCCCGCTGCTCCAGCGCCAAGGCTTCCTTCACGTCCGCGCCAACGCTGAACCCGTTGACCGGCTGGATAGAATCACCCATGCTGCCCGCACCCCGGACTTCGATCATGGACGTCACGCCGCCCATGAACGTCTCGGTCGCAATGGCATTGGGGCGCGTCAGGAATCGGCCACCCGCGTTAACGCGGATATTCTCGACCCACTTGGACAGCAGCGCATTGACGCGCATCTGGTGGTCGATCCACTGCTCCATGATCGGACGCGGATAATACGACGGATCGCTGGACCCATCCCGCACCGGGATCACGGGGATCGTTCCCCAGAGCAGCGGCTTCGGCCCGAAGACGACTTCGTTGCCGACGACGATCAGCTGCATCCCATCGGGCAGCACATCCGGATGAGGCGCGAGGTACACGGTGAACCGCTCCGTCACATCCTCGTCCCGCAGGCGCTGCCCTTCGCCAATCGTGGTCTGCGTCAGCACCCATGCGCCGATGCCTTCCGATCCGGCGTAGGTCGGGGCGTTGCCGTTCGATAGCGTGGTGTTGGCCGCGTCCAAGCCGGAGACGCCGTAGCGGTACACCGCCTCCTGCCGCGAGATGACTTCCCGTACCACCACCCAGTTCGGGGCTTGGGTCGCCGTCGCATTCGGCGAGACGCGCACCTGCTCCACGCGGAGGGTCTGACAGCCGATGTCGCCCAGCGGCTTCTTCTGCCCCGGACGATCCCCCAGCCGCTCATCCCACGGGCCACGGTCGGCGTCCCAGAACAAATGCCAGAAGGACAAGCCATCCGTCTGCGCCCAGAACGCGGCTTCCCGCGCAAACCGCTCCATCTGGAGCTGCTCGTACAAATACTCCAGCGCCATCTGCTGCGCTTGAGCTTTACGCTTATCGTCGGGATCGTTCGTCGCCGGGGTGACGCTAAAGCCGGGGCGCTGATCCATGATGATCTGAAGCCGCTGATCCAGCGCCTTATCGACCATGTTGTACACGACACGCGCCGAATCACGCGGACGCGACGGCTCACGCCACGGGCCTAACCCTTGGGCACTGATCCACTGCTGCCCAGCCCGGAAGAGGCGGTTGCGCTCGACGAGGTGCAGGTGCATCTGCACGGCTTCGCGGCGCGACTCCCAGAGGCTCCGGGTCCATGACGCCCATGCGGCCCGATCTTCGGCGAGCCGCTCATCGGCCAACGGGCAGTCACTGCCGTACAGCGCCCGCACCATCGCCTGCTGCGTCTCGTCCACCGACATCCCGAAATCCTCGGACGGCGGGTTCGGGGCCATCTGTTCGTTGGGCGACAGCGGATTATTCGACAGCCCTTCCATGATGCGGGCCATCTCGTCTTCCATGACCGCGCCACTGAAGGCCGGATCGTCCATCGCGCCGTATTCGTCGAGTGGCGGTATCGTCACTGATTATCTCCGTTGCCCAACGCCAAACGCTGACCGGACCAAATTCCAGTCACCCAACGC
>JBDKIJ010000283.1:0-3002 GCA_039797155.1 Gemmatimonadota bacterium
TCGCCATCAAGGTACCGATGGTCCCGCTCCACACCTGGTTGCCGGATGCGCACGTTGAGGCACCAACGCCCGGATCGGTGATCCTTGCCGGCGTGCTGCTCAAGATGGGCACCTACGGCTTCATGAAGCTGGGTTTCCCGCTTTTCCCGGACGCGGTCGCGACGTTCACGCCGGTACTCATGACGCTGTCGGTGATCAGCATCGTGTACGGGGCCTGCCTCGCCCTGGTGCAGCAGGACATCAAGAAAATCATCGCGTATTCGTCGATCAGTCACCTCGGCTATGTGATGCTCGGGCTCCTGAGCCTGGATCTGATCGGCATTCAGGGTGCGATCATCCAGATGGTCAGCCATGGACTCGTGGCGGCCGGCCTGTTCCTGCTGGTCGGCATGGTCTACGAGCGGTGCCACACGCGCGATCTCGGGGCCTTTGGTGGACTCGCACGGCAGATGCCCGTGTACGCCATGTTCTTCGTGATCTTCACGCTCGCGAGTGTGGGACTGCCGACGACGAGCGGGTTTACTGGCGAGTTCATGGTGCTCATGGGCGCATTCAACGCCGCGTGGCCACAGCACCTCGATGGCAACAACCTGCCGTTGGTCTTGGCGACTGTCTCCGTGAGCGGCGTGGTCCTCGGCGCGTTGTATATGCTGCGCTTTGCGCTCACGTTCCTCTTCGGACCAGCCAAGGCGCCGCATCAGCCGCTGACCGATCTGTCCCTCCGGGAACGGAGTGTCCTCGCCATTCTGGCCGTCTCGATCTTCGCGCTCGGGCTTTTCCCAGACAGCGCGCTGCGCAAGACAGAGCTGGCGGCCAAACAGTATCAGCAGCTCGTTTCCACGTCGCGAGTGTCTGCCCATGCCAACTGATTTTGCGCTTCAGGCGATGCTGCCGGAGCATCTGCTCCTCCTCGGCATGGTGGCGCTGATCGTGGCGGCCCTCGTACGCGGCGGGCAGCGCATCGCGCCATGGCTCGGTGCGGCGTCTGTTGTGGGAGCGGTGGCGTCGGCTCTTTGGCTGGCGGCCTCCGGCGTGAGCGGCGAGCCGTTCGTCGGGCAGTTGGTGGTATCCCCATCGATCTACATGGCCAAGGCCCTGCTGCTGGCGCTGGCCATTCCAGTGCTACTGATGGGGCGTGACGAATTCGATACGCTCGAATTCCCGCTGCTCCTGGTGGCGTCGCTCTATGGCCTCTCCCTTCTGCCGTCGGCGCAGAATGCGTTGGTGATGTTCCTCGGGCTCGAGATGATGTCGATCCCGGTCTATGCGTTGGTGGTGCTGGCGTTCCGGCGTCCGCAGGCCGCCGAATCCGCCCTCAAGTATCTGGTCCTGAGTGGTACCGCCACGGCGATGTTCCTCATGGGGATGTCGCTCCTGTATGGATCTACCGGCGCCATGAGTGTGTCCGCCTTCAGCGCCGCGGTTGCCGATGGCGATGGCATGGCGCGCATGGCGGTACTCCTGACATTGCTGTCGCTCTTCATCAAGGGTGCCGTGGTGCCATTTCACGGATGGGCGCCAGACACGTATGAGGGCGCAAGCATCCCCGTCACCGCATACATGGCGACGCTGTCGAAGGCGGCGGTACTGATTGTCACCATGCGCCTGTTTGAGGGCGCCATGATCGGGCCGGAGCTCGCTGGGCTCGTCGCGGTGCTCCCGCTGCTCTCGATCGTGTGGGGCAATCTGGCGGCGATGCGACAGACCGGACTGCGCCGCATGATCGCGTACTCGTCGATCGCGCACGCTGGGTATCTGTTCTATGCGCTGCTGGGAGACCCTGCGGGTCGCACGGACGCGATCATGTTCTACGTGATCGTGTACGCCGCATCCAACCTCCTCGCCTTCGCGGCGGTGCCGCCGGGTGCCGATGATGCCACACGCGATCGTTTGGCTACGCTGGAAGGACTCTTCCACCGGAATCCGTTTGCCGCGACGGCCATCGCGGTCGCGATGCTCTCGCTCTCAGGGTTGCCACCGTTCCCCGGCTTCACGGCCAAGTTCCTGATCTTCCGCACCGTAGTCGATGCGGGCTATACCACGTGGGCGGTACTCGGGCTCGTTGGCAGCTTCCTTGGTCTCTATTTCTACCTGCGTGTGATCATGCGGATGTTCATGACAGCGTCCCCGGCTGGGGCTGCGCCGTCCATGACCACCGCTGCTGGCCGACTGGCTAGTGTGCTGTGCCTGATGGCGACGCTGGCGCTGACGATCGCGCCGGGGTGGCTGCTCGCGCAGTTCTGATCTCGCCTCCCTGACGCTCTCGGATCACTTCTTCGTGTCTGCTCCCACCTTTGCACTCCCCTACGCAAACGGCCACGACAAGCGCGGCGCCGATTTGCTGAACGATCCCGTCCTGAACAAGGGGACGGCGTTCACTGATGCCGAGCGTGAAGCATTCGGCCTGCTTGGTCTGCTGCCTCCGCGGGTGATGACGCAGGAAGAGCAGCTTGAACGCATTCTTCCCGGCGTGCGTGGTCGCCCCACGCCGCTCGATCAGTATGCGTATCTGGTAGCGCTCTACGACCGGAATGTCACGCTGTTCTACCGCCTCGTGATGGATCATCTCGAGGAGTTCATGCCGGTCCTATACACCCCCACGGTGGGACAGGCCTGCCAGGAGTTCGGTCGGATCTTCCGACGCAATCGTGGACTGTACATCACGGCCGCCGATGCCGGCCGCGTGCGCAAGGTCCTCGATAATTGGCCACACGACGACGTGCGTATGATCGTCGTGACGGACGGTGAGCGCATCCTTGGCCTCGGCGACCTCGGTGCGAATGGCATGGGCATCCCCATCGGCAAGCTCACGCTGTACACGGCCTGCGCCGGCGTGTCCCCGCATCAGTGCCTCCCCATCACGATCGATGTGGGCACCGACAACGTGGCGCTGCGGGAAAGCGCCGCCTACATGGGGCTGCGTCAACCGCGACTGCGCGGTGCAGCGTATGATGCGCTCATGACCGAGTTCATCGAGGCGGTGCAGGAGCGGTTTCCGCTCA